>CAZDIC010000024.1:0-8394 GCA_964505395.1 uncultured Alistipes sp.
ATGAAAGCTATATTATATGCAATCCCGTTGCTGTTGCTGTGTTGCTGCACTTCGAATGTTAGCGAGACAACATACTACAGCTCGTTTGATCTACACACTATGAACGGTGTGAAGATTGAGAATCGCGATACCTCTGTCATAGCACAAGCAATAGATAGTCTCTGCAGGCGCATGTCCATTGAGGGTACCGAGCAACAACGTGGTGTTAGAGTTGTGCGTACAAACAAAGCGATTGATTTATTTGTTGAAGAGCCTACCAAATATCACATTAGTTTTAAAAAATATGATGATTATTGGTATGGCACACAAACATACGATTTATCAGAGGAGCATGCCGAGGAATTATTGTCCGTTTTGTGGTGTTTCCCGCGTAGGTATGATATCTTTATCAAGGATGGATACGTTTGCACATACCGTCAAATGATTGTTAAAGACAACCCCGGTGGGACTAAATATAAAGATAGGACAATTATCATTTCGAGCCACACAAAATTATTCCACATATATTTGGGCCGAGTTAAAGTTAATAAGAACACGGATATAAGCACCAACAAAGAGGATATGTTGGCCGATATCATGCGTGCTATGGCTATGCTAACCATGGAACCGGATAATAAAGAAAATGTAGCCATGGAACCTAACGGTGTGTTTATTCAGACGGCATACACATTTGAACATATGGCACTCGCCCTTCAAATTTATGGTTTACCCCGTGCTTGCTATACGAGTGGTGACGAAGATACAGGCTTGCTCCACCACTTCGGGCTGTAAGTGGTAGCGACAGTGCTTAATCGGCGTTGTTAAAGGGCTTCTGACACCGGATTACGCCACATTAAACAACCGGGGATTTGCGCATACGGGAGTTATTCTGTATCTTTGTTGTAGGTGTTGGCGGTGACGATGCACCGTCAACACCTACAACAGTAACTGACACCTCACTTAATGGAAGTTGTTTATCAAGATAACCACATCATTGTGGTGAATAAAAGGCCCGGCGAGATTGTGCAGGGCGACAAAACCGGCGACGAACCGCTGTCGGAGACCGTAAAACGCTATCTCAAGGAGACATTTTGCAAGCCCGGCAATGTGTTTTGCGGTGTTGTGCACCGTTTGGACCGCCCCGTAGCCGGGTTGGTGGTATTTGCCAAAACGTCGAAAGCCCTGACCCGTCTCAACGAAATGTTTCGCAACGGTCAAGTGCACAAAACCTACTGGGCCATAACTCGCAATCGTCCACCCAAACCGGCCGACGAGTTGCGCCACTATATAACCACAACCGAGCAAAACAACAAGTCGTATGCCTCAACCACCCCAAAGAGTGGAGCTAAGGAAGCACGATTGCGCTACCGACTCATAGCATCGTCGGAGCGCTACCACCTGCTTGAAGTGGAACTGCTCACCGGGCGCAAGCACCAAATTCGCGTGCAACTTTCATCGATTGGATGCCCCATTAAAGGCGACTTGAAATATGGCGACAAACGCTCAAACCCCGATGGTTCCATCTCACTGTTAGCTCGCCACATTGAATTTATCCACCCGGTAAGCAAACAGCCGATAGTGCTCGATGCCCCGGTGCCCGATGACACATTGTGGCATGCCCTCGAGAGCCAAGTAGCAGCCAACAACCCTCAAACACCCGAACAATGAAGAAAGAAGATTTAAAGATAGTGTTTTTCGGAACCCCCGAATTTGCCGTTACAAGTTTAGACAAAATTGTTGGCGAAGGCTTTAACGTGGTTGCAGCCGTGACCATGCCCGACAAGCCCGCCGGCCGCGGTCACAAAATGTTTCACTCACCGGTTAAGGAATATGCCGTGGCGCATAACATTCCGCTGATGCAACCGGTGAAACTAAAGGATGAAACATTTCTCAGCGAACTGCGAAGCTATAATGCCGACCTGTTTATCGTTATCGCCTTTAGAATGTTGCCGGAAGCAGTGTGGCAAATGCCACCGATGGGCACCTTCAATCTCCATGCCTCGCTGTTGCCACGTTATCGCGGAGCTGCGCCAATCAACTGGGCTGTAATCAACGGCGACACCGAAACCGGAGTTACCACATTCTTCTTGAAACACGAAATCGACACAGGCGACATTATCAGTCAGGAGAAAATTGACATCCTCCCCACCGACAACGTAGGCGATGTGCACGACAGATTGATGGAGTTGGGAGCAACACTCACAGTTGATACAATCAATCATATTGTTGCCGGTGATCTGACACCTATTCCACAAGAACAATTGCTTAACGGAGAGGAACCCACTCCGGCACCAAAAATTTTCAAAGATACCTGCCATATCAATTGGGAGAAATCAGCCAATGAAGTCCACAATCTCGTGCGTGGACTCAGCCCCTATCCGGCAGCATGGGCCGAGTTACATGCCGCTAACGACATCGACTATCAGCCGCTCAACATCAAAGTGTTCAGCACTGCTCTTTCAAACAAGCTCGTGCCCGCCGAAGACGTGACACCCGGCGCGGTTACAATCAACAACGGCCGACTGTTTGTGTGGTGTGGCAACCGACAACCACTTGAGATACTTGAGCTACAACCTGCAGGCAAACGCCGCATGACAACCTCAGAGTTTCTGCGTGGTGCACGTCTGCCCGAGACATGCGTAATGCGCTAACCCCTACACTTTCACCCACACGCCAATAGACACAACCACTCCACTACCATCACATAAACAGATCCGGAAATGCTTGCACCATTAGCCGAAAGACTTCGACCGAAAACCCTTGACGAATATATCGGGCAGACCCACTTGGTTGGGCCCGGCAGCATTCTGCGTCGCATGATCGACTCAGGAAATGTCAGTTCATTTATTCTGTGGGGACCTCCGGGTGTAGGCAAAACCACCATTGCTCGCATCATCGCCAACACCACAAAATCACCGTTCTACACACTTAGCGCCATCAACGCCGGAGTGAAGGATGTGAGAGAGGTGATTGAGCACTGTAAGGCTGATGCGGCAAGTATGTTCTCAACCGGCCGTCCAATACTGTTTATCGACGAGATACACCGATTCAGCAAATCACAACAGGACAGCTTGTTAGGGGCCGTGGAGAACGGCACGGTCACCCTCATCGGTGCCACAACCGAAAACCCGTCGTTTGAAGTGATTCGACCGTTGCTGTCGCGTGCGCAGGTTTATGTGCTGAAGCCCCTTGAGGCGCCTGAGCTACAAACATTGCTCGACAGAGCTATCACCACCGATGAAATACTCAGCAAAAGCAATGTAACGGTTGAGCAAACCGACGCCCTGTTTCGCTTCTCCGGAGGCGATGCACGTAAATTGCTCAACATCCTCGACCTGCTGCAACAGTCAACGCCCTACGGGCAACCACTCGTAATCAACGACAAAGTGGTGACCGAACGCCTTCAGGAAAACCCGATGGCCTACGATAAACAGGGCGAGATGCACTACGACATTATCTCGGCATTTATAAAGAGTGTCAGAGGGAGCGACCCTGATGCCGCCATCTACTGGCTTGCACGCATGATTGAAGGTGGCGAGGACCCGGAATTTATTGCCCGTCGCCTTGCCATACTTGCCGGAGAAGATATAGGCCTCGCCAATCCCAATGCCCTACTGTTGGCCAATGCCACATTTGACATCATCAAGAAGATAGGAATGCCGGAAGGCAGAATCCCACTTGCCGAGTGTACCATCTATTTGGCAACATCGCCAAAAAGCAATTCAGCCTACTGCGCCATAAACACCGCACTTGAAACCGTGCGCCAAACGGGCAACCTCCCGGTACCGCTCCACATACGCAATGCGCCGACATCACTAATGAAAAACCTCGGATATGGTGCTGACTACAAATATGCCCACGACTACCCCGGGCATTTTGTCAAGCAGCAATTCATGCCCGACAATCTCGTTGGAACAACATTTTGGAATCCCGCCGACAATCCGACCGAGGCCCGTTCTGCTGAGCTACAACGCTCACGTTGGGGCAAATAGCGTTGCCGGCTGCACTGTTTCCATTGACCGACACGGGAAGGAGAAACGCATTAACCTTGCATTAACTGCAATTTGGTTAAGTATGGCCAACAAACCTTGCAAAGTGATAATATCGGGAAAAATGCGTAACTTTGCACCCATGAAAATGCTACACACCCTGCTGACAGCTGCAACGGTTGCACTGACAGCTTCACACAGCCAAGCCGCCGACACGAGCGCTTTAACCTCAGAACCCACATCACTGCCCGCTACAGTTGCGACAACTCAACCGGCCACAGGCTTCACACAGCCTGCTGCAAATGCAACAACGAGCAAAGAGAGCGAGTCTCACATTGATTACATGCCGAAAATTCATGGCGTGATACGCAGCCGTTGGGAGGGCGAATTTAACGATGGCGAATTTGGCCAACGTTTTGAAGTTAGGAATGCCCGCGTATCGGTTGAGGGAAACATCCTGAAAGATTTGACCTACTACATCCGCATTGACGCCTGCAACCAAGGTAAAATGCAATTTCTTGATGCATACGCACGCTGGGGCTTTGCGAAAAGCTGGAAAGTGCAAGCAGGTCAGTTCCGCGTGCCTTACGGCGTTGACGTGTTTCGCACACCGGGAGGATATTACTTCTCAAACCGCTCATTTATCGGCAAATACATGCTTGCCATGCGTGAAGTAGGCGCCAAAATCGGATACTATGGCACCGCGAAGTTGCCTTTGACCGTTGAAGCCGGAGTGTTTAACTCAGCTTCCACATCAAACCACGATGTGTGGCAACACGATATGAACTTTGCCGCCAAAGCATCTTATCGCGTGAAAAATGTGACATTTACCACAGGCTTTGTGTCGGTACGCCCCGATTCGGTGAGAATGAACGGCACTGATGAGGCTATCACATGGACCCACGACCGCTGGATTGTTGAAGGCGAATATCAGTATAAGCACTATGAAGCCAATATGCATAAAGCAGCTCACGCGTGGAACCTATTCGCCTCATACGCTCTTCCGTTACGCAAATCGGTGTTTAACGAGCTGTCGTTCCAAGGTCGTTTCGACGGCATGACCGACCACTCTACCGGCACACGCAACAGCGCCGGCAATCTTATCACCAACAACCCCGCGCGCAACCGTGTGACAATCGGCTCAACACTCGCCTACAAGCAAAAAGTGCTTAAAGGAGCCATCCGCCTCAGCTATGAGAAGTATTTCTATCAACACAACGTGGCAGCACCCACCGGAGAAGGCGACAAAATCACCGCTGAATTAATTGTTAAATTCTAACAATCAACTCAGCCGTTCACAAATCAAAACTGTAATTATTAATTATTCAGGTTTAATAACCGACATACGACAAGCCGCACAATCAAAATCTAAACGGAAACGATTGCCGGCTGAAGTCAAGAACAACGGAGAGGGGAGATTTCTTCCCTCTTTTGTTTTTAGGCACGCGCCCAATTCACGACGCAAGCAGTAACGAGTTTGCATCACGCGGAAATCACCTGAAGCCTTACCGACTACCTCAACGGCCTTTGGCATGGCAGCAACATCCGGGCGCAAACCGCGATAAAACTCTTCGGCCAGGTGGTTGGCAATGTTGTCGTGGCGAGTAAAAACCTTTGTAACAGGCAAACTCAAATCGGGCGAGGGTGTGCGACGCAAGTCGGTTGTGTGGCGCGAGCGGTAGGTGGCCATCATAGCCTCCACCGCATTACGGCGCAATTGCGTGAGCACTGATGCGGGGATAAACAAATTCTCGACCTCATCGGTTAATGTTCCAAACGAGAAACAAGTATCACCAAGTTTGGCCAGAGTGCGTCGACGAGTTTCGCCCTGTGGTTTATCGGCCGGAGACGCCTCAAAATCAGTTGCAACCGACACCGACACTCCATCCGCATCTGTGGCATCAAGCACTACACTGCCATGAGCTGTGCGTAAACGAAACGCCAATTCCACAGTGCGACGTGCGGTCTTAGCCTCCATCTTGTCAGCCCAAGCCTTGTCATAGTTGCGATACAGTTCAGCTCCATGAGGCAAATTCACCTCAGTGGCACAATAGAGTTTTCGTCCATCCACACGATTAAGTCGGAAGCCTTGGAACGCTCCGGAACGGTCAAAATAGCCCAATCCATCGCCATTAACAAGCGGAGCATACAACGTTGCTATCACCTCACGCTTACCGGGCTGCGACACGACCTTGCCCACACGTTCGCCAATCCACTTTGGGGAATCTATAGATGCCATTGAGCCTGACGGACGAGTGTGATGTAAGAAATATTCGGTGTAGCCTCGGTTGAAACTCTTCAACAAATCGGGTTTAAACGCATAGTCAACCGAACCGCGCGATGCACGTTTGTAGCGGTCCGGGAGAGCTGCAACAATAGCATTCAGGGCTTGGCTATATGCAGCAACCACATTGCGCACATAGTTATCATCCTTCAATCTGCCCTCGATTTTAAACGATGACACACCGGCTTCAAGCATCTCGGCAAGGCTACCCACACGATTCATATCCTTCAACGAGAGCAAATGCTTGCTCCGCACCAACTTATTGCCGTTGGCGTCCTCAAGATCATATAAGAATCGACACACCTGAGCGCAATCGCCACGATTGGCACTACGTCCGGTCAATAGGAAACTTGCTTGACAATCTCCGCTGTAACTTACACACAAAGCACCATGCACAAATGCCTCCAACGGCACTGTGGTAGCCTTGCGAAACTCAGCAATCTCACTTAAAGTCAGTTCACGCGGTAACACTAACTGCGAGAAACCTGCATCTTGCAAAAAGCGAGCTTTCTGTGGCGTGCGGATATCACACTGCGTTGAAGCATGCAGCGCAATGGGGGGCAAATTCATCTTCAACAACGCCATATCCTGCACAATCAACGCATCCACGCCCACGCGATAAAGTTCCCACACAAGAGCCTCCACATCGCTCAACTCATCATCATATATAATGGTGTTGACGGTGACATATACACGTGCATCAAACCGATGTGCATATTCCACCACCGATGCGATCTCGGCAACAGAATTGGCCGCTTGACGACGTGCGCCATGCGATGATGCGCCCATATACACCGCATCGGCCCCATGATCAATGGCGGCAATGGCAGTGTCGGCATTTCGTGCCGGAGCTAAAAGTTCAATCGTCTGCACTTTACCCGTTGGCATTGTGATTTATTAAAGCAACTTAATGCTGATGTAGCGTTTGGGATTGCGTTTTACATCGATCAGCAGCGAGTCGAGCGATGCGGCACAGTTGTTAAGGTTGTCATACAGAGCGCTATCGTGAGTGAGCATGCCAAGCGATGAATTCGGGTCGTTAAGACTCTCCGACAACACTTTCAAATTTGCCGACAGTGCGTTGATGTTTTGCATTGTAGAATCGAGAGGCATCTCCTTGAGTTGGCCCGAGAAGTCGGCAAGATTGCCACTCATAGTGCCAAGGTTAGTGGTTATGCCGTCAACTTTCTTCATTACCGGGGGAAGAGCAGCTGTTGTGGCGTTAAGTTGACGCATAGTTTGCTCCAGGTTGAGTGTGATAGCATCGAGACGCTGCACCGATGCGGTCAAAGCCGGGTCGGCAACAATGCGGTTCAACGCGGTGAGCAACGAATCGATTTTCGGGAAGATTGACGAGATGTTAGGCATGAGGTTTTGCGAGATATTATCCATCAAACCCGATGCAGTGTAACCCTCCAACGTGTCACCCGACTTGTAATAAGTTGATGCATTCGCAAGGTGCAACACCACGGTTGCAGTGCCGAGCATATCCTGTTCAATCACCGCTTGAGAACCGATAGGCAGTTTCAGCGCGTTATCCAAATCAAGTTCCACATTGATGTGGCCGGGATTGTTATAGTCATATTTGATGTCGCGCACCAAACCGACCTTGTAGCCATCGAGAGTTACCGGAGCCGACAGCTGCAAGCCGGCAGCATTGACATAGGTCACATGGTAGCTATTTGACGATTTGAAGATGTTGCCACCCTTCAAATAGTCAATGCCTGTGTAGAGGATTGCCAACGCGATTACAACGCACAATCCGATTATAGCTTCTTTCTTGAACAATTTCATAATTTGTATGCAGTTTTTTTGATGTTACACATTAGTTATTGCAGGAACAGGAGAACAAGCGAGAAGGATTACGGCTTTATAAAACCGACGCGACACCCCTTCTCCATCTTTACGATGAACGCCTCGGGGAAACGCTCACGCACAATGTTGAGTTGCTTCTTAGCCTCATCAACCGAAGTGGTGCCATCCACGACATATTTGTAGAAACCACCTTCCTTATAGTACTCCACATTTTGCAACGACTTCAACTCGCTTGATGTCGGCTCCAACAGTGTGGTACTTGCAAGCACCTGCACGTAGTAGAGCGTTTTCTTACCATCGGTAGGCACCTCTGTAAGCGTAGCCGAG
>CAZDIC010000024.1:8494-13192 GCA_964505395.1 uncultured Alistipes sp.
GCAGGCTCTTCGGTCGCCGAGGTTGCTGTTTCCGATGTTGACTGCGCGGCCGGAGCCTCGGTCACCGAGGCGGCCGGAACCGTCGTGGCACTACCCGACTCCTTCTTATTGACAGTCAGGGCTGTTGCCGGTGTAAGTTTACGTCCGGTTATCTGCGAGCCGTAGGTGTTGAGATAAGCGCAAAATGCGTTATACAACGCCGTTACCATCTCTTCCTGGCCATCCGACGATGCCAAATATTTCTCGGACTGCGGATTGCAGATAAAATCAAGCTCCACAAGCACCGAAGGCATTGATGTTGCCCACAACACCCAGAACCCTGCTTGACGTACCCCTTTGGGGACACGGTGAGCTGTGGTGGTAAGTTCATTGTGAACCGCATCGGCAAACTCGATACTTTGGTCGAGATGTTTGTTTTGCGAGAGTTCAAACGCGATATCGCTCTCCAGCGAATTGGGATCGAACCCTGAATATTTTTCCGTGTGGTCAGGTTCAAGTTCCATAACGGCATTTTCACGCTTTGCCACAGCTAAGTTTTCAGCTGTTTTGTGCAAGCCGAGCGTGTAAACCTGACACCCCTCCACATACGCACGATTCTTGTTTTTCTTATCGACCGAGTTAATGTGGATGGAGATAAAGAGGTCGGATTTCGCATTGTTTGCAATTGAAGCGCGCTCGTTCAAGGGGATAAACACATCCTTATCGCGAGTGTAAACCACGGTTACATCCTTCAAATTCTTGTCAATGAGGGCACCGAGTTGCTTCACCACTGCCAAGGTCACTGTTTTCTCGTTGGTTGTTTCACCTAATGCGCCATAATCATGACCGCCATGACCGGCATCAAGAGTTACGACAAAATTTTTAGCTGACAGTTGGCCACAAGCCATAATCAGCAGAAAAGAGCAAACCCACACACGGGTGAAACACGAGTAAAAAGTCCTTAACAAGCACATTACAAACAATCGATAATCAGTACAAATTTAGCAAATTTTCTGTTACTGACCAATTCAAGCGCTAAATGGCAAATGATATGCGACAAATTGACCAATTCCAAAGCAACACGAGAGGCACTGCAATTACGCCTCCGATTGCTTTTTAGGCACTAAAAATGCGCTCAATTCCCACAGCACATAAATCGGCAGGAACACCACAAACAGTGTAAACGGGTCGCCGGTAGGTGTAATCACAGCCGCCAAAATCAGCAAAGCCACAATGGCATGACGACGATAGCGGTTAAAAAATCCACGCGTTAAAAGCCCGATATGCCCCAACAACCAAGCCAACAAAGGAAGCTCAAACACCAGCCCCATCATCAACACCGTGGTGTTGAACATATCCATGTAGCTGGTAATTGATATTTGATTGGGTATCAGCGCACTAAGCTGGTAGTCCGACAAAAAACGCACCGCCAGAGGGAACACTACAAAGTATCCCACAGCCACACCGACATAAAACATTGCTATGCCAAAAAGGAATGCACGGCGCGCGCCATGTCGTTCATTCTCATAAAGGCCGGGGCTGACAAACCCCCAAAGCAGATAAAGGAGGACCGGGAACGAGAGCACCAATGCCAACCAACATGAGGCAGACATGTGAATCAGGAATTGCGAGGCCAGCTCTATGTTAATCAAGCTGACATGGAAGTCGGCCGACAGCGGTTGATCCATCATTCCCGGGCAGAGTTGCGACAGCGCATCAAGCAGCTTATAGGTCACGAAATCGCCACGACATGGTGCCAAAATAATTCTTTCGAAAATCCACGGCATAAACGAGAAAAGCGCCACCGCCACAACGAGCAGCACCGCTATTGCACGAAACAACACACCCCGAAGTTCATCGAGGTGGTCCCAAAATGTCATTTCTCGCAACGATGCAGATTTATCGCCCTTTGGCATCCTCTTCGTCGTCACGGTTTATCTCGTCTGACACATCCTTCAATCCCTCTTTAAAGCTGCGCACGCCCTTACCAACGCCATGCATCAGTTCGGGAATTTTCTTGCCACCGAAGAGCAACAAAATCACCACCAGAATGATAATCCATTCCCAGCCGCGTAAGCCGCCCAAAAACAGGGGTATCAAACCTATAATATTTGTCAACATAACAATTATATTTCCATTCAAAAGTTACGTGAAGTTACGATTTTCTCGCCACATTCACGTAAATTTAAGTTTAATTAAGAGTTTCCGAAATGGAATGCTACTGTGGGTCAACATCGTAGTAAACCACAGTGCCCTTCATGTCGGGTAGAGCGCACAATTCAACGTATGTTTGTCGCAACAGCTCTTTGACCTTTGTCACCGAAGCCGTAACCTCGATTTTAAGCATAATCTTGCGAATGTAAAGTCCTTGGATACGCGCTATCGACGGTTCTTCGGGGCCAAACACCCTACTACCCAACAGTTGGCGCAAGCGGGCGGCATATCGGTCGGCAATACCACGCAGACGAGCCGGGTCGCGATGTTTCACATACAGATAGATGATGCGTGTGAACGGTGGATAGTAAAATTGCCGACGTGCAGCAATCTCGTTTTGATAGAACCCGAGGTAGTTGTGCGACTTCAGGAATCCCAGCACCGGATGCTCCGGCTGGTAGCTTTGCACAACAACCACTCCCGACTGCCCCGAGCGACGCCCGGCACGACCGGATACCTGTTCCAACATATTGAATGCTCGTTCACTCGAGCGGAAATCGGGGAAGTTGATAAGAGCATCGGCATTGAGCACGCCCACCATCTCCACGCCACCGAAATCGAGGCCTTTGGTCACCATCTGTGTGCCAACCAAAATCTTAGCCTTGCCGGCCGAAAAGTCGTCGATAATCTTCTCATACGAATCCTTGTTGCGCGTCGTGTCAAGGTCCATGCGCAACATTTTCACGCCCTGAAAGGCTGTGCCGACCTCCTCGCCGACACGTTCCGTGCCATATCCGAGAATCTCAATTGCCGGTTCCTTACACTGAGGACACACCGACGGGAGCGGATAAACCGCACCGCAATAGTGACACTGCAGCTGACGGAGATGGCTGTGGTAGGTCAACGCCACATCGCAATGCTCACACCGCGGCACCCATGCACACTGTTTGCAGCGTGCCAACGGGGCATAGCCACGACGATTTTGAAAGAATATCACTTGCGAGCCGCGAGCAATAGCCTCACGTGCCAAACGCTCTGTTTCATTGGCAAACACACCTCTCACCGCCCCTGTACGTGAGGCGTGTTTCATATCCACAATCTCAATTCCGGGCAGTTTCACATCGCCATATCGCACATCAAGCGTCACCAGCCCGAATTTGCCGTTTTGAGCCTTATAATAGGTCTCAACAGCCGGGGTGGCCGAGCCGAGCAATGTCTTGGCACCATGCATACGCGCCAAAATCATAGCCACATCGCGTGCATTGTAACGCGGGGCGGGGTCATACTGCTTGTAACTTGATTCGTGCTCCTCATCCACAATCACCAGTCCGAGGTGGGAGAAGGGCAGGAAAATTGAGGAACGTGCGCCGATGACCACCATCGGTTCCGATTCGTGAAGCAATTTCTTCCAGATATCCACCCGCTCGTTGTCAGAGAATTTCGAGTGATATATCACCACCTTCTCGCCGAACACGCTTTGCAAACGGCGCGTCAACTGAGTGGTAAGTGCAATTTCAGGCACCAAAAACAGAGCTTGATTTCCCTGCGACAGCACGAAATTTATCAGATGAATATATATCTCGGTTTTACCGCTGGAGGTGACTCCATGCAGCAACGTTACATCGTTGGTTTTCCACGACTTATGTATTGCATCAAGCGCATCGGCCTGCGCCTCGCTCAAACGCGGCAACTTGCCCGAGGCCTCACCGGTGAACTTAAACCGATTAATCTCCTTCTTGACAATCTTCAGCACCTGTTTCTTGACCAAAGCTGTCAGGATTGGGGCCGCTACCCCACTACGCTCCAGCAACGTGCTCTTGGGCACTTCGTTGTGTTGCCCACGCTGAAAGCCCGACAGCTCCAACATTGCCAGCAACAACACCTCCTGCTTCTTTGCACCCTTAACCAGGGCAAACAGTTCGGGAAGTTGCTGCTGCGAGTCGACGGTCAGCTCAACATAGTCGACATGCTTCACGCGATAGCGCTCAACCAATTTCTCAGAGATAATGAGCACACCGCGCTCAATCAAACTATTGATAGTTGACGAAATGCCCGTCACCGAGAGCTTGGTTTCGATAGCCTTCACCGACATAGCTCCGTTATGGTCGAGCAGCTGAAAAATCTCGGCCTCACGGTCATCGCCTAACGGCTGTTCAGTGAAATCATAGTCGGGATTTGCCTCAATGAAAGTTTCACTTTCAATCTTCAAACCGGCCGGCAACGCAGCCTTATACACATCACCAATGGCACACAGATAGTAATCGGCAATCCAGCGCCAAAGCTTCAGTTGCGGATGTCGCAACACCGGATACGGGTCGAGCACCATCGCCACATCTTTCACCTCCAGCCCGGCCGGAGGAAGGTTGGGAGTGCCAACAACAATCGCTGTATAGAACTTTTTCAAGCCGAACGGCACAATCACACGCGAGCCCACACTCAACACACCCCGCAAATGTTCCGGGATGTGGTAAGTGAACGTTGTGTCGAGCGGTAGCGGCACCACCACCTCCACATAATTGCTCCGCGTCTCCACGCCTGCGGAAACCGTTTTGGGGTCGCCTATAG
>CAZDIC010000025.1:0-6550 GCA_964505395.1 uncultured Alistipes sp.
CGGCACTATTTGCGGGAGTCTTTGTATTGCGGCAGTAGCGGGACCGGGAATTTCGAGAACAGCGTGGTTACCGCCTGCGAGATGCCTTGGAGATTTTGGTAGCCATTGCCTGCGCCGTTGATGATAGTGGCCACCGATGCAGAGTAGAGCGGCAACTTCGACTGAATGTCAACAAAATCTACTGTCAGCACACCCTCCTTGTAGATTCCGGTAATGACCTTGGCATTTGAGTAATATGCAGGATTCCAATAAGGGCCGTAATTGTAGCGTGGCCACATGTAGTGAGGGTAAAAAGGCCCGTTATATGGCCAATAGCCCGACGGGGGCATTAACGGTTCGGTTTGGATTTCACGACGGGTGGTCACAGCGATGTTGACCAACAAAGGCGAGTCGGCCTGTTCTGTGAATCCACGCATGGTCATCTCCTGGCGTATTGCCGCCGCGATGTTATAGTAAGTTACCATCTCCATGCCGTTAGGCAAGTCGCCCATGTCGGGCGTTACAATGCGATAAGTGGAATAGCGCGATAGGTCGGCATCGTTATACACCTCACTGTTAACCAAAGTGTAAGGTGAGCAACCACACATAATCGATAGCAACACCGTGCAACACGCCACCGCCAAGAACCCTCGTCGCGACATAAACGCCAACAACTTTCCCAACACTCGCCGACCGATGCATTTCGGCCGCTTCACCTGTTTATCTAACCTTTCCATAACCACAATTGCATTAATGAACTGTACGTTTAGTTATCTCGTACAGCCATAACACACCGACACGGCAAGTTGTTTATGCAAACTTGGAAATGGATTCACACAACAGCGACAACCTCGGCATCATCAAGTAATAATGCGGAGATACACTTACAAACGATGCGGAGATACCACCCACAAGCAATGCGGAGATTATCCTACAAGCAATGCGGAGATACACTACAAACCGAAACAGGCGATGATGGCGGAGCGGATTTTGGCGGCATCAGGCGACTCGGTTTTAAGAATGGCAAGGATTGATTGCACGTAGGCATCCTTGCTGCCCGACAAGCCGCAAAGGGCACTAACACCTGAGTTAGGCACCATGGTTTTCTGATTATACACACGGAGAATTGACTGATAGTCCTCTTCGGAAGCATATTGCGCGAACTGACGACAGAACTTCTCATACATGCCACGCGGGTTAATCTCGGTAATCAGATTTTGCATGTGTTCCTCGAGAGCATTGATGTTGGTGAAACGCCCGTCGATGCGATATTCCACAGTGCGTTTCACACGGTGACGAGTGTGTTGCAGTGCCTGTTGACGATAATCTTGCTTGAACAGTTTGATTACGTTTGCCTTAACACGCTCAAAAGCTTTCTCGGCATTACAGCCGTTGTAGTGAGCGACAGCCCTCACCACATCGGGCAACATAAGGATGTTTTCAATTTCGGCCACATCGGGCACATAGATGTTCTTCTCGCGCAGATAACGCACTTCCCCCTCATCGCGGCGGTCGCGGTCAACGATGCCACGACTTTCAAGGTGGTGAAATGCCTTCAGGTCGTTGAACGCTCTTGTGGCCTCAATCACCTTGTTGCAACTACCGAGCGCCTTGACAGAATAGTCCTTAAAAATCAGCGGGTAGAGTTTTGAGTCGATGGAGTGAGTGGCATCCCCCTCGATAAACATTACCGGGCGACGGGCGCCAAGGAGAGTGATGTAAACATCCTCCGACAAGCCGGAGTTTGCCGGTAACAGGTCATAATCCCAACAATTGCTTTCAGAGTCGTAGGAGCGCACCCACAGAATAACATTGCCCGAGCGCGATGCGGTGAAATCGACATCGTGAGTGGTGTAGACAAAGCGACAGTCGGGGCGCATAGCCTCAATGGTGTCCCATAAGCGGCGCAACAGCGACGGGTGGAGAAACAAGCCGGGATTCTCAACAAACACCGTAGCATGGTCGGGCGCATAGAGCACGGCGCCAAAGTAATAGAGCACCACTTTCTCGCCCTGCGACAACCGTTTCGAGCTATATCGGTCAGCTTCACCATCACGCATAAAGGTCAAGGACCCACCCTCACGCAACACGTGATTATCGGGGAACACCTCCTGCCAACGCTTAATGACCACATCGAGCTTCGATTCCTCCATCTCGGCCGCTGCATTCTCCACACGTGCCACCTTATATTGCACCAACTTCACCATCTCCTCGTTGAGCAGCAACAGCATCAACCGCTCAAACATGCTGTTGGCATCGGCATGAAGGAATGTGCCGGAAGACATAGCCTTTGCGTAGATGGCATCAACCGTGCCAACGGCCGGCTCTGCCTGAGCAGGGCCGGTGTAACATATAGCTTCCAACGCCGACAAACGGAAACTCTTCTCTCCAAGAGAGCGTTGCAACCACTCGGTAAAACGAGTTTTACCACTACCGTTGGCGCCAACAATTGTAATGCTGCCAACCCGGTCGGAAAGGGTTAACCCCTCGCCATTGTTCTTTGGAGGAAGTATCATGTTATTAGGATTAGAAGTTATTAGTATTCACTACAATTAGCATTGTAGCGTTGTAGTATTATATATTAATCAATGAATCGCTTTGTGAGATTGCCGTAGGCATCAATGCGACGATCGCGCAAGAAAGGCCACCAACGGCGCACATTCTCCGAGCGAGCCATGTCGATTTTCACCAAGTGAACATCCTCTAAATCGGTAGGTGCCTGATAGAGGAACTCGCCCTGCGGGCCGACAACGAAACTTGAGCCCCAAAATTGAATGCCCTTGGTTTGATGCGATGGGTCAGGCTCATGCCCCACACGATTCACGGCAATCACCGGCAGTCCGTTTGCCACGGCATGGCCACGTTGCACGGTAATCCAAGCCTCACGCTGACGCGCCTGCTCGTCGGGGGAATCCGATGATTCCCACCCTATGGCTGTGGGGTAAATCAGAACTTCGGCGCCACGCAAAGCCATCAAGCGCGCTGCCTCGGGATACCATTGGTCCCAGCATACAAGCACACCGAGTTTACCAACGGAAGTTTGTATCGGTTCAAAGCCCAAGTCGCCGGGAGTGAAGTAGAACTTCTCATAGTAGGCCGGGTCATCGGGGATGTGCATCTTGCGATATTTGCCCGCAATGCTTCCATCGGCATCAAACACCACAGCGGTGTTGTGATAGAGACCGGGGGCACGACGTTCGTAGAGTGATGTTACAATCACCACGCCCAACTCTTTTGCCAATTGAGCGTAAAGCTCGGTGGCCTCCGATGGGATTTCAACCGCCAAACCACACAAATCAACGTTTTCGGTTTGACAGAAATAGAGCGAATCATGTAGTTCCTGATTCACAATCAGCTGAGCACCCTCCGCTGCCAATTCGCGGATTTTGGATGCCAGGCGCGCACGATTGTCGGCAATGTTGCCGGTGTTGCGCTGTTGGATAATACCAACCATTAACGGGCTTGAGGTTTTCATAATGTATAGATAAATTTAGATTCTCAATAATTCGGCGGGAAGTTGCATTGTGGCACAATGCAACGAGCCGTGCTGTTTAATCAGCGCTACACAGTCAACCTTAACAATTTCCCTGTCGGGGAACACGGTTTGCAGCATCATCTCCGCCATGCGGTCGTTTTCGGGTTGACGATATGTTGGCATCAACACCGTGTGAGGTGTGATGAGAAAATTAGCATAAGTAGCCGGCAAGCGCTCCCCATCGTCATCGTAGATGGGATCGGGCAACGGAAGTCCGACAAGGTTATATGGGTTACCTTCAACGGTGCGCAACTGCATCAGTTCCGCTTCCATGAGGTTTAACTCCTCGGTGTGGCTATCGGTGTTGCAATAGCTTTTTACATATAAAATGGTGTCGTTTGGAGCCAAACGCGCCAAAGTGTCGATGTGGCTGTCGGTATCGTCGCCATCGAGATGCCCGTGGTCAAGGAAGAGCACGCGGTTCATGCCGAGCGAGCGTTTGAAATAATCGGTCAATTGCTCTTTGGTGATGGCCCCGTTGCGATTGAGCGACAACAAACATTCCGAAGTGGTCAGCATGGTGCCTCGACCGTCACTCTCCATTGAGCCACCCTCAAAAGCAAACGACAGGTTGGGTTTGTAGTTTTGTGTAAGCAATCCGGCCTTAAACATGCGCACATTCACCATGTTGTCGAGATTTGAAGCGAACTTCAACCCCCAGCCGTTAAACTGGAAATCAACAGCAGCCACTGCCCCATGCTCTTCAATGGTGATTGGCCCGTAGTCACGGGTCCAAGTGTCGTTGGTCGGTGCTTTGAAAATTATGATTTTTTCAGCCGGGAGCCCCTCAAGCCGAGACTTAACCTCATCGGGATATGGTGTGACAACCACTAACCGCAGGCCGCTTTTATCCACGATGGCGCGCGCCAACTCGTCGTAACACGCTTCAATCTCGGTGAGCATCGGAGCCCAATCGGTGTTGGCGTGCGGCCACGCTATCATTACGGCATCATACGGTTCCCATTCTGCAGGGACTCGTCGACCTTTTATATTTTCATTTTTCTCACTCGTCATAATCACTTAAGTTATTCCACACTTCTTCGCGATCGTTTAAATACTCATCGCAGAAGTCAACGAAGCCATGCCGTTCGCTGTTACCCACCACATGGCACCACTCGCGGTACTCTTGGTGGAGCTCCTCATCGGCTCCAATCATTTTTTTAAACTCAGCTTCAGCAATATCTACGCTTCCGGCTTGATTCAACACACTCAGGAAAAGATCGGTTATGTCGTTCATGGAAAAATTTTACCGAAATTAATAAAAATTTATATTTACATCTGTGCGGAGCAGCAGCTTTCCACCAACCGATGTTTGAAGCCACATTCATCTAAAAAGCCTCAAAACAAGCTACCTCACCGCCAAAATTCATCTGTTAACGGGGCAACGGAAACCTCTGTTTCTCATGCCCAAAATCCCCGAAATTCGGGAATTAAAATAGGGGGAACCACGATTTGGTCAAAACATACTTTCTGCGAAACTCGGCGTTGCTCATCACGAACATCAAAATGCCCTGGATAAAGACCAACGTTTGCCACAGTCCGAAAGTTATCAGTGTCAAGAATATTGTCAGTATTCCGGCGCCGGTCTTACCCAAATAGAAATAATGTATTCCCAATGAGCCGAAAAACAGCGCCAACAAAGCTGCAACACCTCGACTTTTACCCTCGGGGCAAGAGTCAAAAACATTGTTTCGCATTTCATACGAGTTGTTCATGTCATAGTTGTTTGCATTCGAATCATTTGCGTTCGAATAGCCACTTTGATATTGTGGAGGCGTCTGCCCGTTACCGGAGAAGCCTGCTCCCGATGTCAAATCGTGTTGACAATAGCGGCAATAAACCGCTTCATCGCGAATAATTTCGCCACAATATGGACATTGCTTCATGATAAAATATGTTTGTTTCTATATAATGGTTCTTCTATCCACAAATTTATGCATTTGTTTCGAGAATCGCCAACCTATAATCTGTAAAATTTCATAAATACACAAAACATACTCACTTTATATACGTTTTGTGCATAATTATCGCGGAGTGGAGACCTCGGTCAACGGCAACAGGTGATTCACGATGGCAAAAATGGCCAATCCTGCCGGTGAATGGATTTGCAGTTTGTTGCTGATGTTGCGGCGATGGGTTGTGACAGTGTGGACC
Source organism: uncultured Alistipes sp. (assembly GCA_964505395.1). Classification (GTDB taxonomy): domain Bacteria; phylum Bacteroidota; class Bacteroidia; order Bacteroidales; family Muribaculaceae; genus UBA7173. The sequence goes on from CAZDIC010000025.1 coordinate 5,669, forward strand.
GACAGACACAGCTTGTCGGCAATCTCCTTGTTTGACAAACCGCGGGCAATTTGGCAGATAATCTCTTTCTCACGCTCGGAGAGATCGGCAAGTTTGGCGGCATCAGCTGCGCCGGTAGAGTCGTTAGATGTAGCCTCCGATTCTGCGGTCGCTGTGGCCTTCATTGCTTGCACCTCTCGTTCACGACGACGCACAGAAGGAACGAACAAACGGTCCTCAGCCATGCAGTGCATGTGCAAATCGTGTTCGAAGGTTATGATATCATAGAGTGTCGACACCAAAAGGTCGTTACCGTTTTCAGGATAATAGCACACAATAATATCCTTAAGTTCCTTTAATTTCGGAGCCAAGTGGGTGTGGCGCGATGCAAAACGGTCAATTGAATAGCCCTCGGGCTGCACTCCGGCCACCAAATTATCCACATAGGGGAACACGGTTTTGTCTTCCAGCTCCATGTGTTTGCGCACCTCTACGGCATATTCATCATAGAAGCGCAAGATGAGGAATCCCAAGCCATCGGTGGTAGAGCAATCAATGGCACCTATGAGTTTACGACGAATCATCGGAAGGATGAAATCGAGGAAGTAGGTGTGAGAATTTTTGAGGTAGTTCACCATCGACTGCAGTTTGATGCCGTCCTCGTTCCAATGGCGTCCTGTGGTGAAATTAGCTAAGGCCAGGAAGGTAGCGCAATCAATGTGACAATCCTGACACACCGCGTCCACGCTCTTGTCGCCAAACCCGAGCGAGATGCCACAACGGGTTAACAACATAAGGAGCGAGGGCTCTGATGAAATCAGCCCTCGCATACTATCGGTTTTGACAAATTCGTTTTTTTCGTTCATCGTCATTCCTTATTCAAATCATTCCGAGTCGCATCAC
>CAZDIC010000025.1:6650-12833 GCA_964505395.1 uncultured Alistipes sp.
TTCGTTTTTTTCGTTCATCGTCATTCCTTATTCAAATCATTCCGAGTCGCATCACTCTCATCATAAGTTGATGCTGAGTGCTCCCCTGCCGACTCCGGTGACTGGGTATCATCCACATCGGCCCCTGAAGGCTCTGCATCGGAAGCATCTTTGTCAATCGGACAATCATTCTTGGCTTTAGCATCGACGTTTTCTCCATCTGCAGCATCTTTTGCCGATGGAATCGGCGGAATGGATGCCGGTGGTTCAACTTTACCGGTTGAAGTGGTGGTGACTTCCAATGCAGTCACATCCACCACAGCGCCTGACACATCGGTATTATGTTCGGCCAAAGCCTTCTCGGAAGCCTGACGGGCTGCCAAGATTTCATCGGTGCGCGAAACCCACTGACGTTTGCCGAAAATACGTTCAACATCCTCAGTAAAGATTACCTCGCGATTGAACAGCACATCGGCCAATTCGTTATGCTCTTTTGCAAATTTCTTCAGCAACTCTTTAGCACGCTCATACTGTTCGCTGATGATGCGCGACACCTCCTCGTCGATCATGCGAGCGCGATCGTCGCTATACGGTTTTGAAAATCCGTAAGCCTGACCGGTTGAGTCATAGTATGACAAGTTGGGCAGACGCTCACTCATGCCATAATATGTAACCATGGCATAAGCCTGCTTGGTAACACGTTCCAAGTCGTTAGCCGCTCCGGTTGAAATATGACCCAGGAACACCTCCTCGGCAGCACGGCCGCCAAGAGTTGCACACATTTCGTCGAGCAACGCCTGAGTGGGAGTTATTTGGCGTTCTTCAGGCAGATACCATGCGGCACCAAGGGCCTTGCCACGCGGCACAATTGTCACTTTAATCAGCGGATTTGCATAACGCAAATTCCACGACACGGTGGCATGTCCGGCTTCATGACATGCAATGGCACGTTTCTCCTCATCGGTAGTTATCTTTGAGCGTTTCTCCAAGCCACCGATAATACGGTCAACGGCATCGATAAAGTCCTGACGTTGCACGGTTTCCTTATTGCGACGGGCGGCAATCAGTGCAGCCTCATTACATACATTTGCGATATCTGCACCTGAGAAGCCCGGGGTTTGACGCGCCAACAGCTCAACATCAACGCTTTCATCAATCTTGATATTTCTCAAATGCACCTTAAAGATGGCAATACGGTCGTTGAGTTCGGGCAGTTCCACATAAATTTGACGGTCGAAACGGCCTGCGCGCATCAACGCCTTGTCAAGGATGTCGGCACGGTTGGTAGCGGCAAGGATAATCACACCGCTATTTGTGCCGAAACCGTCCATCTCGGTGAGCAATTGGTTGAGCGTGTTCTCGCGCTCATCGTTTGAACCCATATTCGGATTCTTGCCACGCGCACGGCCAACGGCATCAATTTCGTCGATAAACACAATGCAGGGAGCCTTTTCCTTTGCCTTTTGGAAAAGGTCGCGAACACGCGAAGCACCCACACCAACAAACATCTCCACAAAATCGGAGCCCGACATTGAGAAGAACGGCACATTGGCTTCACCGGCCACAGCCTTAGCCAACAGCGTTTTACCTGTTCCCGGAGGGCCTACAAGCAGAGCTCCTTTGGGTATTTTACCGCCAAGGTTAGTGTAGCGTTGCGGATTCTTCAAGAACTCCACAATCTCCTCGATTTCTGTCTTAGCTTCCGACAAGCCGGCAACATCTTGGAAAGTCACCTTCGTGTCGTTATCTTTATCAAACATTTTGGCCTTCGACTTGCCAACATTGAACACGCCGCCGGCACCACTGCCACCACCGCCCATGCGGCGCATAATCAGGAACCAGAAAGCAATCAGCAAGATGATGGGGCCAAACGACCACAGGAATGTGGTTATGTCGCTTTTATCCTCATACAACACCGGCCCGTTGTAGTAGCCGTTTTGGCGCCACGATTCCACATCGCGGGCGAACTGGTCGGTTGACGGGAGTGTGGTGGTCAACTTCGCTTTCTTACCCTCTTCAAATTGGTTCTTCGGGAACATTTTCTTCGCCAAAGAATCTGATAGCTCTGCCTCAGCTGACTCATGACGCTTATCAACCACAATGCGAGTCACACCATGGGCGCGTGCAGTGACAGAATCGGTGATGCAAGCCGTAAATTCAGTGTACGACAAATCTTGCGACGGGGCTGTATGTTCAGTAAACATAAAGCCTAAAAGGGCCATAAAGATGAGTCCGTACATCCACAGCAGGCTATTGCCAAATACTGAACGTTTTTTATTTCCGTTGGGCTTTAAATCGGCCATATCCTATTCCGTTTAAATTCGTTACCAAAAAAAATGAGCCATACCGACTAATCCAAATCAGGAATCTCGGTGATTTTTGCGTCGTTCCACAAATCTTCAAGATTGTAAAGTTCGCGATCATCGGGCACAAACACATGCACCATCACACTGCCGTAGTCAATCACAATCCAACGTGCATTGCGATAGCCATCGTAGTTATATGGTTTGATGCGATGATTTTCGAGCAATGACTCGCGCACATTGTCGGCAATGGCAGCCACCTGTTGAGGTGTGCGGCCTTCGCAAATGATAAATTCTCGTGTCGGAGCCATCTCCATCTCCGAGAGGTCAACAATTGAAATGCCACGGCCTTTTTTGTCCTGAATGGCATCAACAATGTATTGGGTCAACTCTTTATCGGTAACTTCCGTTTGCTTCACTACTTTATTTTCTGTTGAGATTTCAGTCATTCGTTCTTTCGTTTTTACCATGTCGCCGCTATTCACATTGTTCACAGCCACATGCGTTTGAATATTGCAAAGTTAGCTAAAATTTTCCGTGTTGCAGCACTATTATAAAGGCTACATATCATCCAATAAAACAAAAATCTTGCCAAAAAGTAGGAACTTTCGCAAAGAAATGCAAAAACACCCATTTACACACATCAAATGCCACACAACCGCATGACACAACTGACACTCTGCGTCAGCAAAATTAATGCATTGACCCACCTTATATTTTTTCGACATAGAGTGTTAATAGTGTAGATAATATTTCACACACGGCACCAATTTAAGAGAATAATTCAGTATTTTTGCATGCGTGAATCACCAACTAATTATCGCTGTGATTGCACTATTAATAACCAATTATTTTTCACAAACAGCATGCCTAATTTGACACAAACGCCGCTATGGCTTAAACTAAAAAAAGAGTATATCGACGACAACTTCGACCAACTTGTGATGTATCTCAAAGAGCACACTCACAAGGGTGAAACGGATGCATTTTATGACGAAACCGTTAATCTGCTTCATGAACGTGTCATGAGTTTGGTTGACCAATTCTGTCAAGTAAATTTATTTGATGAAGTAACAACGGCAAACCGAGACTTTGAAATACGACTCTTGGCCACCTACCTATTAGCCAACAACAAAGATAAATTGGCCAAGTCGGTCTACGTTATATTAATGCATTTACTATTGTCGCACAATGAAAAATACGCTAACAAAATTATGGAAAACATCTCTAAGTGTTTGCGCACAGCCGATGTTGAAAGCTATGGCTTCAGTTGGAGCGATATCATAAACGAAAACATCAATACATTTGCCTACAAATGCATTCACAATGTAAAATTCAGCCTCCGACCGATTGCCACACACACCTACACCAACCATGGCTCGGCAATTCTCAACAAGGACGGACTGGTGCTCACTTATTTATCAGCGTCTGACAGCAAAAAATTAGATGGCGACAAACATGAATCGCTACACACCGAACCACATATTTCACTCAGGACTCCCACTTCAGAGAAACTAAAACAGAGTCAACAAAACAGCATGCAAGAGCAATTTGCTTTTGTTGAAGAATTTTGCACTCGCCAAAATAAATATATCAATGTCAAAAAGCGCTTAAACACCTATCAGTTGGGCGATGATGTTGTGGTGCGTATCACCGATATCACCTTCGACGATGTTATTCATGTTGAAACCATCGACCCGAAATACAACGTTATTAAAGGTGAAATCTACTTTCCGCAAAACAGCATCGACTACTATTATGTGAACATATTCCCCCGAGCACTACACCCCGGAGAGTGTGTACGCGCCACACTACACGACCCTGCTTCAGGAAAATTTATTTTGGATAAAACATTTATTCAATTCATTGTTAACGACTGTGAGTCGAACTATGGCGTTGACGCAATATTCTCGGCAAGGCTCATCGACTGTAGCCACCAAAAGAGCGGGTTCTTTGTGTGGCTAAGCCAAGATGGTTTCCCTATTTACACAAAAGCCGACCCGCGATACTCTCGCTGTGACTTTGCTCGTTTACAAGTCGACCGCTATCAAACAGGCAAATACTACGGGAAAATAGATGGTAGCATTATTGATGATAATGTCGAGGCATTTGATGAAGCGGGCATACGCTATGCCTTCGTCAACGACTTCACAAAATGGGGTACCGACATTAACACAACTGCGGAGACCGAAGATGCTCAAGACCGGCCCCTTGATAAGCAAGTGCTCGCAATTTTGGTCAGGTTCATGTTTGCATATCAAAAAACGCTCCTTGACCCTGCCGATCGCTTTACCATGCAAATGTGTGCCTTAGTGATGTGCAACATGATTGATGATGATTTAAATGCATCCTACTTGCAATTTGCCAGCACATATTTGATGGGCCTTGTGCAATTTGCCAACAACAACCCCGACTTTGCAAAAGTGCAACTCACTCCCGACGAAAGATACCGCGATGCCGAGCAAACCGTTATCCGATTAAAGATTGTGGAATTGCTCAAACTATATGGCAAAAGTCAAACAGCCACCGAGTTGGAACAAGCAATCACCCAATATCAAGACACGGCACCACTGATAGCGAAATTGGCACAATTGATACAAACAGCCAACGTTATGCAGGGCGTGTTGAGCGATGCAGCAATTAGCATGATTAAGCGTGAAATTATCCGTGCGCTTGCCATCGAGACCGAAAACAACTCAAACCTCAACAACGAAAGTGGTGAATATCTCGGAGTGGAGAGCGGCACACAGGAATTTAAGGAATCGATAATCTACCCACCAAGTAACCAGATGCAAGCAGCGCCGACCAAACAGTGTCGCAACGTGATGAAAGGCTTGTGTGCATTCTTAAATTCAGAATCCGGCGGGACGCTCTACATTGGTGTATCCGACCTGGGGTATATCACAGGCATAGCCAACGACATGAAATATCTCAACTGCACCGGCATTGACACATATATGCGATACATTCAGGATCAAGCTGTGATTTACTTCGGGAAAGAGATAGCAGCGTTTCTGCACATTGAACCTCGTTTTGGCAAATATGACTATATTGCCATACGCGTGGAAAGCTATCCCTACGATATTGTGCGCATGGCCGGTGAAGGTGATGGCCGTAGCGTTGCCTACATCCGCATTAATGCCGAATCACGCGAAATGCCCGACAGCATGTGTAACAATCTCATCGCGCGCAAAATCAACCGCAATAAAAACGCCAACGGCTTTGTGGCACAACTGTCGAAATCGTGTCACGAACGCAAGCAGATAATACTGCAACAATACAACATGATAGAAACTCACAAGGTGGAGGTGTATGACCTTCAAGTTGGCAACGACCTGTTTACCGCCTTTGATGTCGACACCCACAAACCGTCGTTGTTTAGAGTAACTCGTATCGGCTATGTTGAAGAAACGAATCAACCATGGATGTTTAGTAGCCTTCACCGAAAGCTTGACATTGACGACTTTAATCAAACCGGGAGCAAACCCATCAATGTGAATCTACTGTTAGATGTTACTGCAGTCAACACCCTGCTTGACAATTTCCCGAAGTGCAAGGCACACATTGAAAAAGACAAGAACCAAGAGATTTGGTATTACACAGCCACAGTATATAACATTGAAACGGTGGGCCGTTTCTATTTGAGCATGATAGGACACATCAACCACAGCGATAGCCCCGAACTGAAACGATATGTGGAGGAGGCAATACGCCAACTCTAATCCATATCCGCGACAGCCATTGTTGGCTCATCAGCTTAAATCACTCGCATAGGTTAAGTAATTACCAACGAACGGGCTTCCCGGCACACACCGAGAAGCCCGTTCAATTCCATATCAAGTATTCATTATTCAAATCGAAGCGGTTTTACCGGAGACAGGCGGCTAATGATGGCGGTGGG
>CAZDIC010000026.1:0-12822 GCA_964505395.1 uncultured Alistipes sp.
TTCTTTTCAAAGAGCAGGGCGAGGTGTTGCTGTTGCGCTTTGCAAATGATTTGGTGGAACTTGGTAAGTTTGAGAAGCTGCCCGTGCTTGAGGGTAAGCGCATGATTATCATGATTTCGCCCAAGAAGAAAGCTTAAAACAACGGATTATCTGTCGCCCTCTATGGCTGCGGCAATAATTATAATTAGTTTAATTTTATATTTACACAAAATGCCAAAGATTAAAACAAACTCTGCAGCTAAGAAAAGGTTCACCCTTACCGGCTCAGGCAAGATCAAGAGAAAGCACGCTTTTAAAAGCCACATCTTGACCAAGAAAACCAAAAAGCAAAAGAGAAACCTTACCCACTTCGGCTTGGTTGACAGAGTGGATGCAGGTAACGTTAAGACTCTTCTCGGTCTTCGCTAAACCTCGATTTGCGGTTTTCGCAATCAACCAACATTACAGTTCAAAATTATCATTAACCGAATGTGTAGCCTAAGTGCGTGGCGTAACAAGCCTCGCCGCTCACAATCAAAAACAAGAACAAAATGCCAAGATCAGTAAATCACGTGGCTTCAAGAGCCCGCAGAAAGAAAATCCTCAAACTTACCCGTGGTTACTTCGGTTGCCGTCGCAACGTGTGGACCGTAGCTAAGAACACTTGGGAAAAAGGTCTTACCTACGCTTACCGCGATCGTAAGGACAAAAAGCGCAATTTCCGTGCTTTGTGGATTCAGCGTATCAACGCTGCCGCTCGCGTAGAGGATTTGTCTTACTCTAAGCTCATGGGCCTCATCCATAAGTCAGGCATCGAGATTAACCGTAAGGTTCTCGCTGACCTCGCCCTCAACAATCCCGCCGCTTTCAAGGCAATTGTTGACAAAGTGAAGAACGCTTGATTATGAGTGACGCATTTATTGCGTAGAATCCCAACAACGCCCGTTGCCGTGTGGTAGCGGGCGTTTCGTATGTGCAGACGTCGCGGAAACGGTCGAAAATGAAAGAATCGATGGGCTTGGTTGTCAAAAAGTGGGCTCGATATGCCCAAAAATTCATAATTTTTTAGCAACTTTGCACTATAAAACCGATTGTGTGCAATTTTGGTAAAAATGCAGCATGCTCGGCTATCTAACAGGCGGCCTTTTTGCAAACGTTTCGGTGAGAATGCCGATGATTTGTCGCCCATAAAGAGAAGAATAATGCAACTATCAGCGTCACAAATAGCCGCCTTAGCCGGCGGATGTATCGAGGGTGATGGAAATGTAATGATTTCAACCTTCGCGAAGATTGAAGAGGGTAAGCCGGGAGCAATCTCTTTCTTGGCAAACCCTAAATATGAACACTATATTTACTCCACGGAATCATCGGCTGTCTTGGTTAGCAAGACTTTCAAGGCAGAGCATCCGGTGAGTGCTACGCTTATTCGAGTGGACGACCCGTATGCAACCGTTGCGAAGCTGCTTGAAATGGCTTCGGAAATGTTGAAACCCAATCCTGTGGGTGTTGAGCAGCCCAGCTTTGTGGCTGAGGGTGTTGAGTTGCCCGATGATGTGTATGTGGGTGCATTTGCCTACATAGCAAAAGGCGCAAAGATAGGTGAAGGTGCTAAAATCTATCCCAACGCTTATGTTGGAGAGAATGTTGTGATTGGAGAAAACTCGGTTGTGTATGCCGGCGTGAAGATTTATCACAATTGTGTGATTGGAAATCGCTGTGTTTTGCATGCCGGAGTGGTTATCGGTGCCGACGGTTTTGGATTTGCTCCGGTCGACGGCCATTACAACAAGATTCCGCAAATTGGTAATGTGGTTATTGACGATGATGTGGAGATCGGTGCCAACACAACAGTTGACCGTGCTACAATGGGCAGTACTCGTGTGAAAAAAGGTACAAAACTTGATAACCTTATCCAGGTGGCTCATAACTGTGTGATAGGGGAGAACACCGTGATGGCAGCCCAATGTGGCGTTGCCGGATCCTCGAAGGTTGGAAGTCACTGCATGATTGGTGGTCAGGTTGGTATCGCCGGCCATATAGAAGTTGGCGATAATGTGCAGATTGGAGCACAAACCGGTGTGCCCAACAGCATCAAATCGGGCAGCCGCGTGATGGGTACTCCGGCAATCGATGCAGCTAAGTTCGCGCGCCAGGTTGTGTTGCTCAAAAATCTTCAGTCGCTTTGCGACAGAGTAAAAAAATTGGAGAGCCAAATTGACGTTGAGCGAATTGGCGAGTCAAAGTAAATAGATTAACTAATCAGACGAAATATATATAGCATATACATGAAGCAGCAAACTCTTAACGGTGAATTCACCGTAAAAGGCAAAGGCCTTCATACAGGTTTGGAAATTGAAGCCACATTCCTTCCTGCTCCCGAAAATCACGGATACAAAATCCAACGTGTCGATCTCCCGGGTGAACCCGTTATCGACGCTTTGGCTGAGAATGTAACCGAAACTGCACGTGGCACCGTTATTTCTCGCGGTGACGTTCGTGTGTCAACTATTGAACACGCAATGGCAGCTCTGTATGCCGCCGGTGTTGACAACTGCTTGATAAAGGTTAACGCCCCCGAGTTGCCTATCCTCGATGGTAGTGCAATTGTATTTGCCAACGAGATTGAAAAGGTCGGTTTGGTAGAACAGACGGTCGACAAAAACTACTACGTGGTTAAACGTAAAATCGAAGTACGTGATGAGCAGACAGGCGCTCACCTCACAGTTCTGCCCGACTCGGAGCTTTCTCTCGATGTGATGATTTCTTACGATTCATCGGTTTTGACCAACCAGTACGCTCGCTTGGAAAATGTGGCTGACTTCAAAACGGAAATTGCCGCAAGCCGCACTTTCGTGTTCGTGCGTGAAGTTGAGGCATTGTTGCAGGCTAACCTTATCAAGGGTGGCGACCTCGACAATGCAATTGTTATCTATGACTCGAATATCTCGCAAGAGAAGATGAACGAGATTGCTGACTTGATGGGTGTACCTCACAAGGAAGTGAGCGAATTCGGATATATCAACAATAATCCTCTTGTATTTGAAAATGAACCGGCACGTCACAAATTGCTCGACATCCTGGGTGATGTAGCCTTGATTGGCCGTCCGTTGAAAGGCCGTATCATTGCTTGCCGTCCCGGTCATAAGATTAACACTACATTCGCAAAGCAAATCCGCAAGGAAATCCAGCGTCAGGAACTTCAAGCTCCGGTTTACAACCCGTCGGCAGCTCCGTTGATGGATATTAACCAAATCCGCGAACACTTGCCTCACCGCTATCCTATGCTTTTGGTCGACAAAATCATTGAACAGGGTGAAAGCTACATCGTGGGTGTAAAGAACGTTACAGTTAACGAGCCGTTCTTCCAAGGTCACTTCCCGCAGGAACCGGTAATGCCGGGTGTTTTGTTGGTTGAAGCTATGGCGCAAACCGGCGGTTTGCTCGTTCTTGGCACCGTTGAAGATCCTGAATGTTACTCAACCTACTTCATGAAGATTGATAACGTGAAGTTCCGTCAGAAAGTGGTTCCGGGCGACACGTTGCTGTTCCATGTCTCATTCCTCACTCCCATGCGCCGTGGTTGCGCCATGATGAAGGGTGTCGCTTTTGTTGGCGACAAGGTGGTGTGTGAATGCGAATTTATGGCACAGATTGTCAAGAATAAATAATTTGCGTGTCAGAACAACAGACGTTAACTGAGAATCAAAATAATCAGAACATGAACCAACCATTTGCATTTATTCACCCTGAGGCCAAAATCCATCCCAGCGTGGTAATCGACCCGTTCGTAACCATTGCAAAGAATGTGGAGATTGGAGAAGGTACTCACATTGGTAGCAATGTGACTATTATGGAGGGTGCTCGCATCGGTAAGAATTGCCGTATATTCCCTGGGGCTGTTATTTCAGGCATACCTCAGGATTTGAAATTTAAAGGCGAAGAAACCGTTGCAATCATTGGTGATAACACCACCATTCGCGAATGTGTAACCGTGAATCGTGGTACCGCCTCAAAAGGCATGACTCAGATTGGCAACAATTGCCTAATCATGGCTTATTGTCATGTGGCTCACGATAGTTTTATCGGGAATAATGTGATTATTTCCAATGCATCGCAAGTGGCCGGTGAGGTGCGTGTCGACGACTTTGCTGTAATCGGTGGTGGCACATTGATTCATCAGTTCTGTCATCTGGGTGCTCATGTGATGATTCAAGGCGGCTCTCGCATCAACAAAGATATTCCACCCTATGTAACTGCCGGCCGTGAGCCGATTGCGTATACCGGTATCAATTCTGTCGGTTTGCGCCGTCGCGGGTTCACCAATGAGCAGATTGGTGCCATTCAGGAGGTGTACAGATTCTTGTATCTATCGCGCTTGAATGTGTCGGATGCCGTTGATCGCATTGAGGCTGAAATTGAGGCCTCTGATGAGCGTGACAAGATTATAGAATTCGTGCGCAATTCGCAGCGAGGCATCGTTCGTGGATATGTCTAATTGCGAAATCCCGCGAGTTATCTTATCCTATAATGCGCAAGAACACTTTCGAGCACATCTCGATTGCGTTCTTGCGCAATCATTTCCAGTGTAACATCCTTAAATCATAGCTGCTATGTCCAATGCCGTAAATGTAGTTGCTTTTCAGAATCCGTATCCGCCAACTTACGGTGGCGTGATTGATGTGTTTTATCTTATCAAGGCTTTGCATTCTGCCGGATATAAAATCACGTTGCATTGCTTTGTGTATGGCGATCGGCGCACCATTGCTCTCGAATTGGAGCAGTTGGTCGACACGTTGTATGTGTATGAACGACGAGTGGGATTGATGTCAAATCTCTCCGTTAAACCCTACATAGTTAATTCTCGGAGAGATTCTTTGCTGTTGCAACGTTTGGCCGAGAGCGATGATCCGATTATTCTGGAGGGCCTTCACTCATGTTACTATCTTGGATGCAAGGAGTTGCAGGGTAAACGGGTGATGGTGCGTACGCATAATGTGGAGCATCATTATTATGCCGGATTGGCGCGCTCCGAGCGATCGTTGTTCAAACGGTGCTATTTTGCCATTGAAGCGCTGCGATTGAAGCTATATGAGAAGCATTTGAGTTATGCTGAAGCTATTGCAGCAATCAGTTACGATGATGAGGCCTATTTTAATGTGAATTATCCGGGCGTGAGAACATTCCATGTGCCATGTTTCTACAATGACTCACAGGTGAAATCGGTTGAACGACCATTGCCATTCGTGCTGTATCAAGGAAATCTGGCTGTCGCAGAAAATGAGGATGCTGCACTACGGATAGCGCTTAATGTGGCAACAAAGTTGCCCAATCAGCGCTTCGTGATTGCCGGAAGCAATCCTTCAAACATTCTGCAGCAGGTTGTTGCCGGAAGCGAAAATGTGGAATTGATTGCGAATCCGTCGCAGCAACAGATGGATCAACTGATAGCCACGGCAAAAGTAAATCTCCTACTCACAAAACAAGCTACCGGCATAAAACTAAAGCTATTGAATGCTTTGTGCAGAGGGTGGTATGTTGTTGTTAACAGTTTGATGGTTAAGGGTACCGGGCTTGAGCAGTTGTGTGATGTGGCTGATTCGGATAGCGATATTGCTGAGATGATTTCACGCCGGATGAACGATGTTGACTACGTTTCGCGCACGTTGCCCGACCTCTATTCGTCAAAGCATGCGTGTGATATAATAATTTCGAAGTTTTTAAATAAGAGATAGGTGAGCTATGAAGATTGTGTTGATGGTTGTGGGGAAAACGACCACCGGATTTTTGCGTGAAGGGATTGAGGAATATGCGGCAAGAGTGAATAGATTTATGCCGTTTGAGATTCGTGTGATTGCTGATGTAAAAACCACCAAGAAGATAACTCCCGAGCAGCAAAAAGAGGCCGAGGGCTGTAAAATTTTGGAGCAGGTGCAGGCTGCCGACAATCTGATATTGCTTGATGAACGTGGAAAAGAATACACTTCGCGGCAGTTCTCTGCATTTATCGAGCAGAAGGCGCAAACGGTGTCGAAGAATCTTATCTTTGTGGTTGGTGGCCCTTACGGGTTCTCCCCGGCTGTTTATAGTCGTGCCAACGGCATGCTTTCGCTGTCGAAGATGACTTTCCCCCATGAAATGATTCGCTTGTTCTTCGTGGAGCAACTCTATCGAGCCATGAGCATAACGGCCAATTTGCCCTACCACCACGATTAGGGCACGTTACACAATTAAATCACGCAGAATAGCATCGCTTTTAAGCCATAGTGCCTCGGGGATGTAAATTTGGTCATCAACGATGGTGACGGCGTTATCGTGCCGTAAATTGCGCTTAAACTCGTTGAGCAACTCGGCATTGAAATGCTCTTTTGCAAAATCCTGTGAGAATCCGCGATTAGTGCGAAGTGAAGTTATGATATAATCGTTGAATCGATTTGTTGCATCCTCTTCATCCACTTCGTATGCGGTTGCTCCGGAATTAATGGTAGTGATATATTGCGAAATATTCAGTGGATTGTAGCGCCGTGTGTAGCCATCGAAGCTGTGCGCTGCCACCCCCAAGCCTAAATATGGAGTGTAATCCCAGTATGCCGAGTTGTGTTTTGCTTCCATTCCGGGCAGTGCAAAATTTGAAATCTCGTAGTGATTATATCCGCGTTCATGTGCTGTGGCGCAGAGTAAATCATACATTTCACAGGCTAATGTTTCCGAAGCCTCGACGATTGAGCCTTTGTCGCGCATTGCAGTCAGTCGTGTGCCATGCTCATACGATAGCAGATATGCTGAAAAGTGGGGCGGGTTATAGTCAAGTAGCTGCGTTAGATTTTGTTTCCATCCGTTGAGGTCTTGTCCCGGTAAACCGTAAATCAGATCTGCATTGAAGTTGATGTTAGCCGATTTAAGCGACTGCAGAGCGTTTATGGCGGCAGAAACGTCATGTCTCCTCCCGATGGCATTTAATTCGGTTTGATTAAATGATTGGATGCCGATGCTCACACGGTTGATGCCCAGATCGCGCCATGCTGTGAGGTTGTCAGTGCTTATATCCTCGGGGTTGGCCTCAATGGTGAATTCGTTGAGTTTGGCAATGTCGACATCTTTTCCAACGCTTTGTATGAGTTTTTTGAGTAAAGAATAGGGGAGTAGCGATGGTGTTCCGCCACCAATATACACCGTGGATATTTTGTCGGATACCTCGTGCGTGCGCAGATGCCACTCGGCAATGACGGTATCAATGTATGCTTCCATATCAGAGGTCGTCGGGCGCGAATAAAAGTCGCAGTAGAAGCATTTACTTCGGCAGTATGGTATGTGAATGTATAGTCCGGCCATTTGTCAAATGAAGTTATTGTGTGAGCGGAATCGCTATTTTTTGATGTTGCGTTGACATATCGCGGCAAAAGTGCAAAGCGTGCATTCATCTTCGCGCTCGGCGCATGTGAAAGGAGTGTCTTTGTCAAACAGACCCTTAAGACGAGAAATTAGCTCGTCGTTTACCTCTGTCGTGTAGTCGAGGTAGTCGAGGAGTTTCCATTTTTTTGAGCCTGAGGTGAGTTTTAGGTTTTCGTGTTCCACATTTTCAATGTCTTGTGGCGCCCAAAGCTTTAATGGCTCAATTTTGTTGAGCATCATTGTGCGCAGTTGGAACACCATTGGCTGAATTGAATCGTGGTATCCTTCAGTTTGGGCGTAAGCCTCACAATATAGCATGACTTGCAGGAATGCTTTCAGTTCGTGCTTGTCGAAAATTTCCGCTCTGCTTCCGGCCTCAAGTTTGTCGCTTCCGGTTTTGTAGTCGATAATGCGTAGACGGTTGAAGTTGTTGTCCGCGTCCTCAATCATGTCGATACGGTCAATTTTGCAGGTGAAGTTGATGTGCATATCTTCCTCACTGCCTTTGATGGTCAGAGGCCCGCTATGATTCCATTCGCCATGCAAATAGGTGAATGGTGTCATTGGCTTTTCGCGTTCAAGGGTCTTTGCCACAAATTCACGTATTATTTCAGCTATGATTGCTGCATCACCGTTTAGAGCCTCCGTGCAGTTATCGCCTTTGTTGTAATAGTTCTTGTTGATAGATGTGAGAATAAGCCGGTCAATCTCAGCAGGATGGTTAATTATCTCATCGATGTCGTGTGATGTTATTCGCACACCGTTGGCCGAATTTTCCAATCGGCTGCCATAAAGGTGCTCAAACACCTCATGCACGATTGTGCCGTAGGTGCCTTCATCCATCCAATCCGACACTGAATCCTCTCGGCGATAACCTTTGATTTTCTCAAAGTAGAATGCCATAGGGCATCCCAAATATTGCTTTATGGAACTGGCCGATAGGTATTTCGGTTCATCGGTGTTTGGCCCGTCAGCGCGGTATCTGTTGATTATCGCCATCATTTCGTCTGTTTTGTTGATGGTGAAATTCGGGAGCTCGGGAGAGATTAGTTGATAGGGAATGATTTTGTGTTTTAGCCCCTCGGGTTTGAAAAGGTAAATGAGCTGATGGATATAGCGCGACACTTGGCTGCTTTTCAGCCCTGATGTGCGTGCGTCGTAGAGGAGATACACTTTCTTTACTCGCGAAATCATGCGATAAAAGAAGTAGGCGTAGGCATTCTCTTGGTCCTCGGTTGTTGAGAGGCCGTAGGCGCTACGCAGCAGTTTGGGGATGAATGATGTGTTTGATTTGATGCGCGGGAACACACGTTCGTTGACCGAAAGTAAAATGAGCGTATTGAAATCGAGAGCGCGTGCCTCAAGTACACCCATAATTTGCAAACCCTTTAGAGGCACGCCTTCAAAGTTGAGCATCTCACCTTGCACTATGCGTTCAATGAGATTAAAGATTGTGGCGTCCTCAACGAATGTGTGGCGTTCGCCAAGGTAGGTGTTGAGGAAATTCTGCAGTTTAATCAGCGCAGCGGTGTAACGACGGATAAATGCCTCCTGGAGAGCCACACTGCGAGCCACATTCTTATCGGCAATGACCGTGGTCTCTTCGCCTGTTGCCGGTTGATAGTCGTCTTGTTCACCGTTGTTGTCTTCATCTTCGGTTGCCGGTTGCTCCGGAATCCATGTTTTAAGGGCTTCCGAAAGCCATTTCATGAGGTTGAGCAGGTAGTCAAACACATCCTTTGAGTTTCGTTTGTTCGCAATCATGGTGAATACCGGGCGGAAACCGGGACGTTCATCAGTCACCAATAGCGATTCGGGCACGTTGAAGAGGCGTGCCATCTCAATTTCGCTTATCAGACGTGTACATTCGTTGTGGTCAAAGCTACGAACCAATGGGTGTGATAACACGTTTAACACGTCATCACGAAAGTAACTGCAACATTTTGACGTTTTGTAGGCGCGCATCTGCATCGACACTATATTTTTTACCAAACCGGCCACTGAGGTGTTGCGCAGTTTATAACCCATAGTGATGTTGAGCGGGTCAATATGGTCGGGTAACGCGTTCAGTAGGGGTGTCAACGTGCCCTCCTCGGGCAATACAACAGCGGTACGGCGCAATTCATGTTTGTCAATTTCGGGCGCATCAGCCGGGAAGAGGTGATTGAGTAGTTGGCCTATAACCTTGGTTTGGCCCACTCGTGATGGTACGCCGATGATTTCTATTTCGGGGAATCCGTCAACCGGCTGCACGCAGTTGTAGCGTGATGGATAGGTTTGTTGGTGCTTTAGCATCATGCGTGCCACGTCGAAGCGAGTGTCGCGCACCACCGGAGACGCCACATCCCAATAGAAATCGGCCATGCTTTCATTTGCGCTGTTGCGCATATCTCGCAAATAGTCAAATATCTTCTTTTCTGCAACTGAAAGATTGTTAAATCCGATAAAAATATATCTGTTATATGGTAAATCTGAGTGGCTGCAATCTTTTAACGTTTTTACGGCAGCGCGATAGGCCATGCCGGTGGTGTGTAGGTGCTTCTCGCGGAGGGCATTTTGAAATCCGGTGTAAACATCAAACATAACTTGCCATAGTTTCAAGAAACTAACAGAAACGGATGTCTTACCATCTTTGGCATCGGTTGGATAGGAGATATGGTTCCAAAACTCGGCGGCCGGTTCCGGTAATTTCTCATCTTTCCAATATTGTTGCAACACTTTGATTTGGTCGGGCGTGAGATAGTTTGATGAAATTTCTTTCAGCGATTCAACGTTATGAAAAATCTCGGCAGGGTCGGCGAGTGCTGCATCCACATCCTCAAAGTCGGTGAGTAACACATCGGCCCAGTACACAAATTTATTAAAGTCAATTGCGTGCTCTTTGGCCGAGTGTTTGGCTATTGCTTTCAAGTAAGTGTTGTAGAGAATGAAAATCATCTCCATGCGATCGGCTTGGGCGCTGTCAACGAAACTGTCGAGAAAGTCCACGATGGTTTCACATTCCGGGTGAATCAGCCGGTTACTGCCGTGTTGCCGCATTTCGGTTGCCATAAAGTCGGTGAAAAATGTTGCACTTCGTTTGTTGGGGAACACAAAGCAGTAGTCGAGCAGATTGTCTGCCTCGTTCTCGAAATAAGCCTTGGCAACGGCTGATAGGAATGCTTCAGGAGATTCTTTCATAACGCATCGGTTTAACACTTTACAAAGATAATCCTTTTTCTTCTCTCGGCCAATAGTTTTGAGGTGTCAGCATGTTCGGTGATATTATTTCACGTGGTAACGTATTGAGAATTCAAAACAAATTGCTACCTTTACTTGATTTTAATCGGAATCTAAACCGGAACAGAATATGAGTACATCAAGTGAGGCCGCAGAGTGTGGCCATAACCATGAGCACAACCATCATCACGATCACAGTCATAGCGATGAACATAGTCACAATCATGACCATAGCCATGGAAATCATGAGCACAATCACAATCATGGCAATCAGTGGCTTTTGCCGTTGGTTTCAGCTGTCTTGTTGGTGGTTGGGATGTTATTGGAACATTTTACATCACTGTTAGCGCCATCAGGTTTAGCTCTCGCTTATTTCCTCATTGCATTTTTGCCGGTGGGTGTGCCGGTGTTTAAGGAGGCCTACTCCGAGATGAGGAGTGGCGACATCTTTAGCGAATTTACATTGATGGCAATTGCCTCTATCGGGGCTTTTGTCATTGGTGAATATCCCGAAGCGGTGGCCGTGATGTTGCTTTACTCAATTGGCGAAACTTTGCAACATGGTGCAGTAGATCGTGCAACGCGC
The DNA here is from genome assembly GCA_964505395.1 of uncultured Alistipes sp. Classification (GTDB taxonomy): domain Bacteria; phylum Bacteroidota; class Bacteroidia; order Bacteroidales; family Muribaculaceae; genus UBA7173. The sequence goes on from CAZDIC010000026.1 coordinate 11,174, forward strand.
AACATAAGTAATTTGTTGGATGTGCGCCCGGAGCGTACGTCGGTTTTACGCGACGGTGTGTTGATCGAGGTGGCACCGCAGGATGTTGCTGTTGGTGAATTGATTGAATTGAAGCCTGGTGACCGTGTGCCGTTGGACGGCGAGTTGGCTGATTCCGAGGCCTCATTCGACACCTCGGCATTAACCGGTGAAAGTATGCCAAGAACTATTCGCAATGGCGAGCAGGTGTTGGCCGGTATGATTGTTAGTGACAGAAGTATACGTGTGAAGGTAACACGTCCGTATGATCAGAGTACTTTGGCACGTATCCTATCGCTCGTGCAGGATGCAGCAGAACGTAAAGCCCCCACCGAACTGTTTATACGCAGATTTGCCCGCATCTACACTCCGATAGTGATAGCATTGGCGGCTGCAATTGTAATCCTTCCGGCTGTGGTGTCGCTGTTTGCCAATTTCGACTATATTTTCTCTGATTGGCTTTACCGTGGGTTGGTGTTCTTGGTAATCTCGTGCCCGTGTGCATTGGTTATCAGTGTGCCGTTAGGCTATTTCGCCGGTATCGGTGCCGCTTCAAAATTAGGTATTCTTTTTAAGGGTAGCAACTATCTTGATGCCATAACCAAGATTGATGCCATTGCTTTTGATAAAACCGGAACGCTCACAAAAGGAAAGTTCGCCGTGTCGCAGTCGGTGATTGAAGTCGGCGTTGATGAATTGTCGTTCCTTAATTTGGTGATGAGCGTAGAGGCTAAAAGTACGCACCCGATTGCCCAAGCTGTTGTGGCTTATGCAGCATCGAAGCAGGCCCACGCGCTCGAAATAACCGAGATGCAAGAGATACCGGGTCATGGCGCTATGGCTGTGGTTGCAGGGCATCATCTGCTTGTGGGGAATGCTCGACTAATGGCGAAAGAGGGCGTTGCCGTGGCGCAAAATTTTGACGATAGTGTGGCTACAATTGTGCTTTGTGCCATTGACAACCGATATGCCGGAGCCTTGCTGTTGTCCGACTCGCTGAAGGATGATGCAATTCGGGCAATTGACGATCTCAAACATGAGGGAATCGGCGAGATTCACCTCCTTTCCGGCGACAAACGTGAAATCGTTGATCACTTTGCCGCGCAGTTGGGCATAGAGTTCGCGCAGGCAGAACTTCTCCCCGAGGATAAAGCAGCTTACATTACCCATCTGTCGAAAGATCAGCATAAATCGGTGGCCTTTGTTGGTGATGGCATGAACGATGCCCCGGTGTTGGCCATGAGTAATGTCGGCATTGCCATGGGCGGCTTAGGTAGCGATGCAGCCATAGAGAGTGCAGATGTGGTGATACAAAACGATATGCCGTCGCGGGTTGCCACAGCCGTGCGAATCGGGAAATATACATCCACCATTGTACGTCAAAACATTCTCGGAGCCATTAGCGTGAAAGTCCTTGTTCTCTTGGCCGGAGCCTTCGGTTTTGCCTCACTGTGGAGTGCCGTCTTTGCCGATGTTGGAGTAGCGCTCCTTGCAGTCAGCAACTCCATGCGCGTCCTCTACAAATCCTACCGCTAACCAATCATTTTGATGGGATAAGTTTGCCTACGTTTCGTTGCCGATAAAGTTGACCCAAATGAAGTTGGTTGTGGCGATGGAAAACGTGGCTTGAT
>CAZDIC010000027.1:0-12804 GCA_964505395.1 uncultured Alistipes sp.
ACCGACTTCACCATCATGGCCAAGGGTATCAGCTACATGTTCCTTACCGGCCCGAAGGTTGTGAAGACCGTTACCGGTGAAGATGTAAGTCAGGAAGACCTCGGTGGCGCAACAGTTCACTCACAGAAGAGCGGTGTTTGCCACTTTGCAGCTGAGGACGGTGAAGATGCCATCAAGATTGTTCGTAAATTGTTGAGCTACATTCCTCAGAACAATTTGGAAGATGCTCCTCTCGCTGAGTGCAACGACCCCATCGACCGCATGGAGGATTCGTTGAACGAAATCATCCCCGACAGCCCCAACCGTCCGTACGATATGTACAACGTAATCGGTGCTATTGTAGACAACGGTGAGTTCCTCGAAATTCAGCGCGACTACGCTAAAAACATCATTATCGGTTTCGCTCGCTTCAACGGCCAGTCGGTAGGTGTGGTTGCCAACCAGCCTAAATTCCTTGCCGGTGTGCTCGACAGCAACGCTTCACGCAAGGCCGCTCGTTTCGTTCGCTTCTGCGACGCCTTCAACATCCCCTTGGTATCGCTGGTAGACGTGCCGGGCTTCCTGCCGGGCACAGGTCAGGAGTACAACGGTGTTATCCTCCACGGTGCAAAATTGCTTTACGCTTACGGCGAAGCCACAGTGCCCAAAGTTACCGTTACCTTGCGTAAGAGCTACGGTGGTAGCCACATCGTGATGAGCTGTAAGCAATTGCGTGGCGATATGAACTACGCATGGCCTACCGCTGAAATCGCCGTTATGGGTGGCGCAGGTGCCGTTGAGGTTCTCTATGCTAAGGAAGCCAAGGCTTCGGAGGATCCCAAGAAGGTGCTCGCCGAGAAGGAAGCAGAGTACAACAAGCTCTTCTGCAACCCCTACAACGCTGCCAAATATGGTTATATCGACGATGTTATCGAACCGCGTAACACACGTTTCCGCATCATCCGTGCCCTGCAGCAATTGGCTACAAAGCGTGTAACCAACCCCGCTAAGAAACACGGCAACATTCCTCTGTAATCTTTTATTAACCGATAATAAGGAATGCATAACAATATGAGAAAGAAACTAATCCTTCTTGTTGCCCTCCTCACAACGGTGAGCGTAGCTTCATTTGCGCAGGCGCGCAAATCGTTGCGCATCAACGAGGTGATGGTGGTCAATGAGGATAATATTGTCGATGATTTCGGCCAACACTCTGCGTGGATTGAGTTGTTTAACTCAAACTATGCACCGCTCGAAATCTCAAGCGTTTACTTGACCAACGACCCCAAGAACCCCACGAAATATCCCGTGCCCCTTGGCGACGTTAACACACGTATTCCCAAACGTCAACATATCTTGTTCTGGGCTGATGGAAATCCCTCTCGCGGCACTTTCCACACAAACTTCCTGCTCAACCCCGAAACTTCAAACTGGATTGGCGTGTATGATGCCGACGGTCGCACCCTTATCGACTCTATCACCGTGCCGCAGTTGCCTAACAACGCATCGTTTGCGCGCAAGGCCGATGGAATCGGTTCCGACATCAGCGCTTGGGAAATCCGCACAGGCGAGGATGGTGGCATCATCACCCCCTCAAGCAACAACGTGATTCGCGACACCAACCAGAAGGTGGGCAACTTCGCTCGTCTTGATGAACATGGCTTCGGCTTGACACTCACCGCCATGAGCATTGTGTTCCTCGCATTGTTGCTTTTGAGCACTTGCTTCTACATCATCAGCCGCATTAATGCCGCTCGTTCACAGCGCAACAAGATGGAGGCTCACGGCATTAATCCCGCCGAGGTTTCCAAGGCCGATGCTCCCGAAGGTGACTCGGGTGAAGTTATTGCAGCTATCGCAATGGCTCTCAACGAACATCTTAACGCTCACGACTTGGAGAGCGCTATCCTCACCATCCACAAGGTGCGCAAGCCTTACTCTCCCTGGAGTTCTCACATCTACAATTTGCGTCAATTGCCTCGCAAATAAACATTTGTGTGTAATTTAGTTTTAACCCCCATTGAAACAAAACAACAATGAAAGAATATAAATATAAAATCAACGGCAATGTTTATAAAGTAGGCATTGGCGACATTGACAACGGCGTAGCTGAAGTTGAAGTCAACGGCACCCCCTATAAGGTTGAACTTGAAAAGAAGGATGCCCCCACCGTTAAGATTTCAGCTCCCAAGGCTGCGGCTGCTCCTCGCACCGCTACCGGTGAAAAAGTTATCGCTAAGCCGGCTGCCGCCAAGGCTGTTGCCGGTGGCACTCCCGTTAAGGCTCCGCTCCCCGGTGTTGTGCTCGACATCAACGTTACTGTAGGTCAGGAAGTGAAAGCTGCCGACACCGTTATCACCCTCGAAGCCATGAAGATGGAAAATGCCATCAAGGCCGGTTGCGACGGTAAAGTGGCTTCAATCGCTGTTGGCAAGGGCGATTCTGTGCTCGAAGGCGCTGTTTTAGTAACCATCGCATAATTAGATGCTGTAGAAAATGGGAGAATTTGGATCATTCCTGGTCGAGAACCTAACCCAGTTCTGGCATCTTACAGGATTCTACAATGCAACATGGCAGCACATCATCATGCTTGCCGTGGGTCTCTTTTTCATTTGGCTCGCTATCAAAAAGAATTTCGAGCCTATGTTGCTCGTGCCGATTGGCTTTGGTATCCTTATCGGTAACGTGCCCTTCAACACCACTGCCGGTTTGGAAATCGGTATTTATGAAGAAGGTTCTGTTCTGAACATCCTCTATAACGGCGTAAGCGCCGGTTGGTATCCTCCGCTGATTTTCCTCGGCATCGGTGCCATGACCGACTTTACCGCCCTTATTGCTAACCCGAAGTTGATGCTCGTTGGTGCTGCTGCCCAATTCGGTATCTTTGGTGCCTACATGGTGGCTTTGGCTCTCGGCTTCATGCCCGACCAAGCAGGTGCTATCGCTATCATCGGTGGCGCTGACGGCCCCACAGCTATCTTCCTTTCATCAAAATTGGCTCCTAACTTGATGGGTGCCATCGCCGTGTCGGCTTACTCTTACATGGCTCTTGTGCCTGTGATTCAGCCGCCTATCATGCGATTGCTTACCACCAAACATGAGCGTCTGATTAAGATGAAACCTGCTCGTGCGGTGTCGCAGGGTGAGAAAATCATCTTCCCGATTGTGGGTATGTTGCTCACTTGCTTCGTGGTGCCTTCAGGTCTTCCCCTGCTCGGTATGCTCTTCTTCGGTAACCTCTTGAGAGAGTGTGGCGTGACAAACCGTTTGGCAAAGACAGCTTCAAACGCTCTTTCCGACATTGTTACCATCCTCCTCGGCATGACAGTGGGCGCTTCAACTCAGGCTTCTACGTTCCTTACCAAAGAAACCATCTTCATCTTCGCTCTTGGCTTCATGGCATTCGTCATCGCTTCGGCTTCAGGTGTGCTCTTTGTTAAGTTGTTCAACTTGGTTCTGCCCAAAGGCAAGAAACTCAATCCGCTTATCGGTAACGCAGGCGTATCGGCAGTGCCTATGTCGGCTCGTATCTCCAACAACCTCGGTTTGGAATATGACCCCTCAAACTACCTGTTGATGCACGCTATGGGCCCGAACGTGGCCGGTGTTATCGGTTCGGCTGTTGCTGCCGGTGTCCTGTTGGGCTTCCTCGCCTAATAGTCGGCTCGGTTAATCGGCTTTCCGATGTAGGTTGGTTACCACATGAGGCCATTACATCGCATCTCGGTTGATTAACCTCTCTTATTAGAATTTCCCGAATGGGGCAGACGTGATTGCAGCGTTTGTCCCATTCTCAATTTTTAGTAACTTTGCATTGCGCATGGGCGCACATACCGAAAACTTGATACTTGCATTTTATCACGAACGATATTATCATGAATGAACGAATAACTTGCGCCGGCGATGTCGAACGGTTGGCGTTGAAATACGGCATCCTACCATTCTTTCGCTGTGGCATCAGCGGTTTCTCAATTGAGGAAATGACGGCCGATGAATTGTGGTTTTCCGACACGGAAGATGGCCCGTGGGAGTGGAAAGGGCCTGTTATAGCCATGGGCTCGGTGGCGTATGGCAAGTTCTTTAATGGTAAGGCCGGGTTTGTGAGCCTTGAATTGCTTCCCGACTTTATCAACTACCGTAGAAACACACGCAAGCCGGCCCCCGCAGTTATGCCGGAGCTGAAGGCCATTCACGCTGCAATAGAGGAACATGAATCGTTGCTTTCAAACGAGTTGAAACGGTCGTGTGGTTACACCGCACCGAAGCGTGAACGGCTTTCACCATTGGAGAAGGCTTACCTTAAATCAAATCATGTGAAGACCGGTGGTAGCTGTAAATCGCATTTTGAGGCTCTGATGCGTGAGCTGCAGATGGCCCTGTGTGTGGTTATCGCCGACTTTGAATATGGCTACACACGTGACGGAAAACGATATGGATGGGGGCGCGCTCGCTACACTACTCCCGAGCTAATGTATGGCCCGGACCTTCGACATGCAACATGTTCTCCCGAGGAGTCGCTGCAACGCCTGTTATCACGGCTATCAGCTTCCCTTTCGCCTCAGTTCCCCGCTGCGACTCCGGCCTCCATTCTTCGTCTCCTGCGCTGATGTGTCGCCTCTTACGCTGATGTATCGTCTCCTGCGCTGATGTGTCGGTGGACTCAGCTTATGTTATAGCGAGCAATGTTGAGGATGCTGATGGCGTAGGGATTGCTGTCGGCAATTGAAAGCGGCGTCTGTGAAAAGAAGCGTATGATGTTGGTCAGGTCATCATCGGTAACATCCTTTATAAAGATGTATTTTTCAACAGCGGTTTCTACCTGCGAATTGTATGGGCAGAACGGTATAGCTCGAGCATCCAGGTCGGGCATCACTTCAGCCATACCCGCCGGGTCGGGCAGGAAATGCCATTTGTCGCGATGATTCATTGTGACATATTCTTTCATGCTGAAGTCGCGCAGACCACGCATTACCGCTTTATCAAGTGTCGCATCAGCCGCTACAAGTTCGTTGAGGTCATCGTCGGTGGAATACTTTGAAAAAATCTCTTTCAGATTTAAAGCATTTGCCATTTTGTCGCGCCATGCCGAGTAGTATCTGTCGAGGTTTTCATTGTCCAATACAGCGCGGAACGGGTAGGGCACCTGTGGCGACATCGTTTCACGTTCTTTGCAACTTGTAGTGTATAAATCGCGTAGAGCGACATTAAACGATTTTAATTTCTGACATTCTTCAAGCAGTGTCAGTCGGTAGTCGTTCACATCTCGAAGTATTGTGCCGTGGATGTGCGCTTGGATATCCAGGCTCATATACCGTTCTCTGAGGCGGTCGATTGTTTGTGCATGTTGCTGAATTTCATCGCGCAAATCCTGTCGGAACCGGCGCCATCGATATGCGAAATTAGCGGCGAGGAAGGCAAAAATTATCGTTATTACTATGGCGATAATCCAGGCGATGGTCGATTGAGGGAAACTGAGCACGTTGATCCATGCAAATATGGTGGTCATGCACGAATCAACGGCAATCCACAAGTAGTCGCTCTTGAATTTCTTGACCTTCTGCGATTCAGATGATTGCAGTTGTGAAACTACGCTGTGTTGGCCTTCCACCTGTTTGCGAATGTAATCTTGGCTCTTTTTGATAATTGAAGCTTGGTTGTTGACGTTCCCTAATGCCACAATGTTTTGAGTCCAATCAGTGCGCAGACGTGCCGATTCTTTTTCAAGAGTCAGCAGCTCGTAGTTATCCTCTTCGATTAGGTTCTGTAAAATTGCGGCCTCAATGTTATTGTCACTGAGGTTGAAGTTAATGGTGTTATGTTCGATGATGGTTGAGATGTCGCCCCCGGCCGACACTTTGGTTATAATGCACGCTTGGTTGATGTATTGCTGTGCATACGAATAAGGTATGTAGCAATAGCCGTTGTCGCCAAAGTTCGGGCCCCACGAGTTGCGCACCACCAGAATTTTCTCCTTATCAGAGTAACCGCACACAACCATTGCATGGTTGCCGTGGCCATCTTGACGCCCTCCGTCGGCCAATTCTTTGCTCGATGGATGTTGCACAAAGCCACTGCGCGTTTCAGAGAATGAATCGAAGATACGAACAGCAACTATAACCGGGAAACCATCGGATAAGGCCGATTTAATGTCATTAAGCTTGGCCTCAACGGTTTTGGCTTCCAAAACCTTGCAATCTTTTGCATTGTCAATCGCTGCGTTTGTTGGCGCAACGTCGAAGATGTCGGGATTGTAAGGCATTAAATCCTCTGAGCAGGCGCCGTTGTCGGTCGCCGCTTTTATAATGTCGTAGAGCGATGCTCCGGTATCGGAGCCTGTTTGATTGTTTTTGCTTCGTGAATTCCAATATAGAAAGGCCGGACTGTATCGGTTATGGTCATGACGCAGTGCTTCTATGACCGACGACACCGCAAATGCGGCACAGCTACCCTGTTGACCTTGGTCGCGAACGGGTGCAAACAGTTTACGCAGGTCAACATTGTCGGTGGTGATTGCGTGAGGTTGATAGGTCTGCTCAAGCGGCTCGCTATCAATATTCAGGTCAATCTTATATCCCGTATTCCCAAAGTGATACGAACCCCCTTCGATGTGGTTATTGGTAGTTTCCTCGCGTTTAACATTAAGCGCATTTAGGCGTTCTTCTCGCTTTCTGTTGGCCACGGCGATGTTACGCATTTTGTTGCGTATATCCTTTATATCGTTGAGCGAGACATCGTTTAATTTCGATTGGTCGTAGTCAAGATCAATAAAGAATTGCGCCGATTCGTCGATGATGTCGTCAAGAGTCACTTCATCGGCATTAACAACGCTGGTGTCGAACATCGTGCTGTCGTTGCCCAGCAGAAGGGATAGCAATGCTTCACTCTCAAAAACGGTGATGTCGCCCTCGGCCAGCAGTGTGTTGATTTGACTGCGCAGCCGTTGCACAATCTCTTTGAGGGCAAAGTCAATTGTGCCAACCACATTTGATGCGGTGACGCTACCGGTTAATGCCAGTGTGGCTTTTGCATTGGCTACTTGTTGGTTGTAGAAGTCGTGAATCTCTTTAATGGTCTGCCGGAGCAAAGGATTTGTTCTCTTTGCGAGAGCATTGACGTTGAACGACTGATTTTCAACACCTTCGTTAAATAGCCTGTCGATGACGATGCGATTCCTGATATACGATTTATAGTATTGCAGGTCAAAGATAATCGACGATATCCCAAAGCTCTCAAACGGGGCTTCCTGATACTCTATCACGTTTTTGTGAATGTGCAGATAGTGCTCGCACATCAGCGCCGAGTATTCCGCACAAATGCGGGCAAGGGTCTCTTCGTTGAGGTCTAAAGCCACATTCTGCATATTGCGGTTGGCAATCAGTCGGCAAGCACTCAATATCGGGCGCAACTCGCGTATCTTGGCGATGTTGTCGTCGAAGCATCGCTTGTACACGTTGGGCGATAATCGGTCCTTGGCATTTGGAATAAAGCATGAAACGGCATCATTGGTGAACCCGGCCACTTCGATGAAGAATTTTGAGCTGCATTGATTTATGGCGTTGGCGAGTGTTTGAATGATGTCAAACGTGTTGTCGCAATAAAGTTTGGCCCATATTACCACAACCAGCGATTGGTTACCGGGGTGTGCCACGGTAACTTTCCTGCCATACATATCTTCGAAGTAGTTCACCAAGTCGGCTTGCTCTGTTTCTTTGCAGATGGTTGTTCCGTCAAGCGTTGTTCCGGCCTCGTCGGGACACAGGAGAAGGTTCCCGTTTTCTCCTGTGGTTAGCGATATGGCTGAAAACAGCGATTCGTCTAACTCGGCGTGCAGTCGTCGATATGTTTCGGCAAACAGGTCACGAAATGAGGCCAGTTCGTCGCCAATAAAAATGTGAGATATATGTTGCATAAATCGTTGGTCGTTTTCACCATAGTGATTTATGTGTTTAGGCAACGGAGAGTTGCCTAAACACACATTCTGTTTTGAGAGATGCGACAGTGCGGTTGGTGTCGCCTCACCGTTGTTACATGTCGCGAATCACATAGTTGACCTCGTTGGTCAGCTGCTCAACAATCCCTTTGTAGAGTGCATTACCGTAGTCCGACTCGTCAAGGTCGTTTAGAGAGTATTTTGCCAAGTAATTGTTTTTGGCATCGGCCATGATGGCATTGATTGCATCTTGTCCTTCCGATTTTGCGCGGTTGTGCATATAATCCTCATATTGCGATTGGATGCGGTCAGATTCGCGTTTGAAGTTACGGAAGGCCTCATCGCGATATTTGGTGCCAAGTGAGGTCCAGTAGCCAAACAATGCCATGGCGTCGTTTGTCTTGTCGATGTATTTGAATGTGCCTTCGGCATCGCGTTTAATGAGCCCGAATATAAGGCCCTTTACCCAAAGCTCAAGGCTGTTGTCGGTTCGTTCCATCGGGAGCACGGAGAAACCTTCACGCTCCATGGCTATGCGCATATCTTCATCGATAAAGCATGAATATGCGGCGGGGCGTGTCATATATTTATCGTGAGCGTGGCGATAGCTGTCGGTTCCGGCAATGGCGAATGTCGGGAACACGCCGTATTGGTGATAGATAACGATACGGTCTCTTGAGCCGATTGATGCGAAATCGGTTTTATGCATTTCACCGGCGGGAATGCAACCGTCAATGTCAATGATACGTCCTTTGAGGCCTGTCGACGATTGCTCTTGCACTCCGATGTAATAGTAGTTGTTGAGCGAGGGATTCATGTGTCCGCGATAGTTGAGGGGGCACATGGGGCTTGACAGAGAGATGGCGCGTTGAATGATTTTCTCCACTTCTCCCTCCGGCAATTTGGCAAGTGCGTCTTCCACGGTCATCGATTCCCATGCACCACCCGAGCTTAATGTAGAGGCATGGCCCGTCATGTAGTCGGCCACGGTTTGCGGGTTCACATTGCCGAAGCCGTAGATTTCCACTCCGTTGGGTAGCGACAACACAAATTGATTTATGTTTACATCTGAAGGTTGCACTTCCACAAGTTTCACGTAGGGCTGTGTAAGGTCAATCTCAAACAGTCCGCGAGTGGCGTTGAGGTCGCTGGTCATCTTCGCAATGTCGTTTCTGATGATTTGACATGCACTGCGGATGGTCGATTCAATGTCGCCGAGTTTTTGGGCCGCTTCGGTCATTTCTTGCATCAACCACGTGTAGAAGGTTATGGCACCATTGCGGCGATGTATTTCGCGGTCGTTGATTACGGCATCGTTGACCACTGCGCAGAGTGTTTCAATGGCTTCTTCCACAGCTTTCGCTTTGCCAAAGAATTTGTTGTTGGCAGCTTTATACTCTTCAATAGCTGTTTTCACGGCACTGTCTCTTGCTGTAATGGCGTTTGAGAATCCTTGCAATTCGTTTCTCATTTCCGCGAGGCAAATGCCTATTTGCTCTTTAACCTGTTCTATAAACTCTTGTGCGTAAACAGGGCCTTTGGAGTTGACGAGATTGCGTATCTTGTCGTTAAACGATGCTTTGATGCGTTTCTTCAGTTCGTCAACTTTGCCACTGATGTAATTTGGGTCAACAGCAACGCCCTGCAGTTCGCGGTAGCTCTTTATGTCGGCTTGCGGATTCGATTTCTCGTAGATATCCTGCAACACGGAGTGCGGATTTTTGGGGAGCAGGAAGTTGATTACTTGGTCCTGCCCGTTGTTTTCGCGAATCTGCTCGGTATCAATCCAGGTGTTTGCTTCCGTGTCGGCGTTGCTGCCCGGATTTAGCAGGGCTGCGGCAATTTCACGAGCAGCTTTCTTGGCATACAGGGCTGACAGCTCGGATGCACGGAATGTGATTTCGCTCATACCCAATGTGCCCATCACGGCGCGCTTGTTCTCGATGTCGAAATCGCCCGAATTCATATCCTGCTCAAAGTTGTTGGCAACGCTTTGCATGCCACTCGACAGTTCACCGGCTGTTACCACCATAGCCATGCTCATCATTTGCGAGAGGTGGTCGCTGTGGTTCACAACATCGCCGTTGATGTTTCGATTGCTGATGGCGATGAGGGTGTTAAACGGTGAGCCGATGAGGTTGCGACGCTCGGTGAGATAGTTTACCGGCTTTTGCTTATCATAGGCAAAGTGCATCATGTAATCGAGGTCGACCAATGAGCCGCAGGCGTTGGGGAACAGGCGCTCTTTGCCGAATGCGAGTTGCGCATCGTAAACATCGGGTAGCACCATGTAGCCCACAATCTTTGAGGTCTCGGGCAGTGCTTGCTCCGTAAAGATATCTTTTACAAGATATGCCATGTCGATAAAGTTCCCCGAACCGGTACCGCCGGCTATTGAGAACACGATATTGACCTCAACATCGTTTGATGTGAGTTCATATTTATCGTTGTGAACTGTCGACAGATTGCGCACCTGGTTGAGTGCATTCTGGATGTTCATTCGTGATTTGCGATAGTTGAATGCAAAGGCGATACGGCCGTTGGTGCGCACCATTCCGCAACCGTTTTCAAGGTCAACCACAGCTCGCAGATTGCGATCGGGTAGCCAACTCAGCTCTGCACGGCCATGGCTCACCTTGTCCTTGGCTCGCGTCACCATAATGTCGGATGACTCGGCCGGGTCAAATTTCACATCTCCGTGGATAGAATTGAGCGAATAACTCTTGTATTGGTTCTTGTCAGAGTCGAAAGCAAGAAACTTTATCATTGGCGGAACTTCGCCATACGTTTCAATAAACGCGCGTTTTGTGTGCAACAGGGTTTTGAATCCGGTGCCACCTAACCCGATGTATAGGGTACGTTTAAGTTTGGGAACCATAATATACTTAGTTTATATTAATTTCGATTTTTGAGGAACTGTTTGACGGGTCGTAGACCGTGAAATTGCGACCTTTTGACCACAGTGGATTCGGGTCGCTGATGAGTTGACGCGACGGGCACCGGAATCGCATATTTCGACCCGAGGGCGTGATCTCGATGTCGCAGGGCCAACTTTGGTTGACATGGTATATGATTTTGCCTTTCCAAATTGCGTCAAATCGGCTTTGCGTTTTTTTCGTCGGGCCGAGCACAACCATACGAGCTTTCTTCACGCGTATTGTGGCAAAGTAGGGCGCTTGTATGTTAATGATGCCTCGTGAAAACTTCGGATATTTCCGGTCGCGAATGAGTAGGAACCACAAGACGAGGAACAGTGCAATTAGGGCCAATAAGCTTAGCACCACAATTTCCAATATGCTCATTGAGGTAGAGATTTTACCGTCAAGTTTCAGCGTGAGGCCATTGGGATGTGTGCCGTTTATGCGGTCTAAGTTGTGTGCGCTGATTTCGACAAGCGAAATGTCAACGCGGCTGTCTCGTTCGGTTTGGGGTATGATTAATTCAACCACCGCGTTTTCATTTGCTGTCACAACGACCAGGCTATCAGGTGTTAGCTCGTTGCCATTGTATCGGAGTGTGTAGCCCGATAGGTCGCTGTCGGATTTCAGTTTAAAGAGTGCCGCACTGTTGTCGGCTTGAGCAGCTTCGTTAAAGCGTGGGTTGAGACTCCAGCGCAGGGTGTCGGTTACATTTCCCTTAACCCAAAGAAATGGTTTCACACGTTTCACGGCTGATGACAATTTGCCATCCTCAGCTGCAATATCAAGAGTGCGGAGTGGTGTGGTGTGAAGCTTGATGTTAAGCGCCGGATTTGTGATATGCACTTCGTCGCTATACACTTCAAACGGTATGTCGGCGATTGGTGCACCGATAGTCTTGTTTAATGTTTCGATGTTGTCGCCCAACTTTGACTCGATGTGAATCACCACTCTGCCACGGCTGATTTTGTTTCCTTTTACCGATAATTTCAGATATGGATTATCATCGTTGATGACCTTCGCTACAAATGTGCCTGCATTTGAGAAACTTAGCGGAAGGTCGAGGGGTAAATCGCGGGTATTAACGTCGATGTCGTTGTATGAGAAGCCACCGAACGAGGGGATGCCATCATGGGCATCTACTATAACTAAATTGCGACATACGTCAATCACATCTTTTATGCCGTTGGGCAGAGTAGCTTGTTTGGTGAGTTCAACATAAAAGCCGTTGGTGTTGGCATACTTGCCGCAAAAGGCTTGCAGAATTTGCATTAGTCGGGCTGTGCGTTGCAGTTCGTTGGCCTCACCGCCAATATTGTCGTGACCGTCGGTCATCAGCACGATGTAGTTGTCGCAAGCTTGGTCGATATATTTTTCAGCGTCTAACCAGGCATCGCAGATGTTGGTTGCCGTTACGTTATTCACGTACCTATCAAGTGTAGCCTCCAATTGTGGCCACGCAATATCGTTTGTGTTGACATGGATGGGTGTTAACACCTTGTCTTGAAATGGTAAGATAACAACCTTTGAGCCGGGTGTTTGTTGTGCTGTCTTTTCAAGTTCCGATTTGAGAAAGTGTTTTGTCGGGCCCCATATATTGGGCGCACCGTTATAGCCACTCATCGACTTGGTGCAATCAAGCACATATATCGTGTTGCGTTGCCTGCCGTTCGGGTTTTGAGATAAGGTAGTCAACGCACACAGGGTTGCGAAAAGCGCGAATAGTAGTTTTCTCATAAAAGTTCTGTTTGGCAAAGTGTAGGTGTGGAATTACATGGCTCTCAAGGCAACACAGAGCGCGTGTCAACCGTTAGGCCGACATGATGTGGTGGCGAGAAAGAGGCATGAACGATCTCATTGCACTTCGATTTTACGGTTTAGATTTTTATTAGAATTTAAGAATCGTTTTCCTAACAGCAAAGATATATAAAATCTTGAAAATTACAAAAGAAATTTCGTTGTTGGCCTACAAAATAA
>CAZDIC010000028.1:0-1217 GCA_964505395.1 uncultured Alistipes sp.
GCCTATGCTATGGTGGCATCGTTCGATGGGGCAAAGAGCGCGCAGTCGGTCAATGTTGTTACCGTGTGCAGTGATATGGTAATGGGTAATCTCAAGGCCTCGGAGGAACAGTTATATGTTGTTGTTGACCCACGCACAGGTGCCCCTGTGAGCGATGTGGCTATCAAGTATGTTCGCGACAATAAATTGCCCGGCACAAGCATCGGTGAGACTGATGCCAACGGTTTCTTTATGGCTACGAAGAAGCAATATGGTAAGGCTATTGTTGAGAAGGGTGATGACCGCTACCTTTGGAGCTCGTATTATGGTGTCACCTCTCCGTTGGCTGATGTTCGAAGTCTGTCCGGCGCAATTTTCCCCGATTTGTCGCTTTATCATTTTGGCGATTCTGTCAACTTTGGTGCGGTAGTTTATCAACGTATACTCAATCAGGGGTATCAGCGTCCGACGCTCATGCCGCAGCAGCGCGTAAATGCAGTGTTGCGCGATGCAAATTATCAGGTGGTCGACACACTGACGGCTACCACCGATGAGTGGGGTCGATTTACCGGCTCATTCCGGCTACCCACATCGGGCTTGTCGGGCTATTTTACAATTACGGCTACTGTTGATAATGCCGCCGTTGCAAGAAAATCGATTGAAGTTTCCGATTATAAACTCCCCAAATTTGAGGTACGGGTGTTAGGCGTTACGCCACCTGCCAAGCCGGGCGATAGTGCTGTGATTACCGGCGAGGCAAAAACTTACACCGGATTTCCTCTTACCGATGCGCAAGTGTCGTTGCAACTGAAGGTGGCTAACGGCCGTAGATATGAGACCTCGGATGTGTTTTATGAGAGTAGTGAAGATATTGCTACCGATGGCACATTCTCGCTGACTATCCCCGGTGATGTAATGGCTACAAGTCCCATTCCGATGGGGCAGTATGTGGCTGAGATTATGGTGACCTCAAGCGATGGCGAAACTCACTCGGCCACCACAATGTATGCGTTGAGTAAGCCTCTGATGATATCACCTTCAGGCATCCCGTCGGTGATCAATGCCGATGATGTGTCGGGTGTGACCCTTGACCTGTTTGATCAAAATAATCGGCAACAGAGTGATGTTGACATCCGTTACACCGTTTATCGCTTGAAACGCAATCTGTTTGATGTCACTGAGACGGATAACCGTCAGGTGGTGGAGCAGACAAAAGTGCTGGATGGCTCTTGCAAGTC
>CAZDIC010000028.1:1317-2531 GCA_964505395.1 uncultured Alistipes sp.
ACTCTGCCGGATAGCGTTGCCGAACTTTGTGTGACATTTAATGCTATGAAAAATATGATAGCAGACGAAGATGTGGTTAATGTGCACTCCTACGAATCGTGTCAGGCTATCGAAATCCACACCACAACGTTTAGAGATAAGGTTAGTCCGGGCAGCGAGGAGTCGCTCTCGTTTAAGGTGACCGGTAAGAATGGCGCATTGTTGAAGAGCGCTGTGATGCTTAACATGGCCAATAAGGCTATTGACCAACTGCACAAGAACGTTATGAATCTGTTTATCCCGTCGTATGCAGTGTTCAATCATTGGTCGGGCACTCAGGTGGGCGTTAATCGGGCAACCTTCTATGGTAAAGGCATTGGCATGGTAAGCAATAATTCATTGCTTACAAATCCGATATATTCAATGTATGACGAGGCTCATTGGAAGTGGGGTAGTGTAGGCACTCGTGCTTACTCGCGTGGCCGTAAGTTGTCCGCTCGCGCACTTGCAACAACCGCCGGCTATAACGTGTCTGATGAAGATGCTATCATCTGTGAGGATGAGGGCGCATCTGTTGCGCTGTATGGCGCTACGAGTGGCGAATTGTCATCTGTGATGGTAAAATCCGAATCGGATGCCGCTGCCGACGATTTGGTTGAATTGGTAGAGGATATGCCGACAGCAACGCAGAATGAGCATGAGTTCCGTGTGTCGGAGGTGCCGTTGGCATTCTTTATGCCGATGTTGGAAACCGATGAGGAGGGTAACCTCACTGTGAACTACACTGTGCCCAATGCAAACACCGCGTGGATTCTCCGAGCGTTAGCTTACAATACCGCTTTACAGTCGGCAACTGCCGAGGTGGAGATTATATCGTCAAAACCTGTGATGGTGTCAACCAACACACTGCGCTTTGTGAGGTGTGGCGACGAAGTGGCTTTAAAAGCCTCGGTGATGAACGCGACCGACCGGGATGTTGAGGCTGTGGTTGTAAGCGAGATTTACAATCCGTTCACCAACGAAGTGCTCAAACAGTGCTCCGACACCGTTTCGATTGCTGCTAACGGTAGCGGTGTGGTGTCAATTGACTATGCTGTGCCGAACGATTTGCAGGGTGTGACCTATCGCGTTTGGGCTACGGTGGACAAATACACCGATGGCGAGCAGAGTTTGATGCCGATTCTTCCCTCTGAACAGAATGTTATAGAGTCGCAGCTGTTCTACATCCCGGCTGA
>CAZDIC010000028.1:2631-12732 GCA_964505395.1 uncultured Alistipes sp.
CTCAGTTCAACTCCGTGGGTGTCGGCCTCGCTCAATGAAACGGAACGGATGCAACGCTTGGCACAGATGCTCAACAGTAGAAATGTGGCTGATGCTATGGCGCAGGCAATATCCGACCTGGGTGATACGTTTGTTAGTGGAGGCGGTTGGTGTTGGGTGAAGCAGTATCCCGATGCCTCGGAATGGTGCACGTGGCAGGTGCTTGGTGTGCTTGGCGAATTGAACTCGTTGGGTTGGTTGCCGACAAACAGCCGTCTTGACAGCATGATTTCGGCAAGTGTGAAATGGTATGATGCAATTGTGGCAAAACAGTTTGCGAAGTATCCGAAGGCTGATTATAGGCTCTACACGTATATCCGCGGGCTATTCCCTAATGTGAAACAGTCAACTGCGGCCTCTCGTGCTTCAAAATCAGCGGTGCAAAGCATTATCGCCAATTGGAAGGAGGATAATGTGGCCTTTAAAGCTCTTGATGCATTGATTTTAAATGCCAACAGCTACCATGCCACAGCGCGAACCGTGTTGGAATCGCTGCGTGAACATGCAACGGTGACACCTGAAAAGGGTATGTGGTGGCAAGAACTTGACGGTTATTGTGCGTTCTCGCTCAATAAGGTGGGCATTATGTCGATGGTTTTGGATGCATTTAATGCGGTTGAACCGGGGTGTAGCGATATTGATAAGATTCGCCAATGGCTAATTTTGAATAAAACCAATAACAATTGGGGTAATTCTGTGATTACAGCCGAGGTGGTCAGCTCGATTTTGAACTCCGGCAGCAAGGTGGCAGCTTCGGCCGATGCAACAGCCATACGCATCAACGACCAACTGTTGCAGGCCGACAAAGTGGAATATGCCACAGGGGCTTTCGCCCAACTGATTTCACCGATGGTTACAGAGCCGTCAACACTCACCATCGATCGCCAATGCAACTATCCTTCGGTAGGCGGAGTGGTGACCATGCAGGTGTTACCGATGGATTCTATCCGGTCGGTTGGTTGCAGCGAACTATCGGTTGAAAAGCATGTGAGTGTTTACAACGGCTCGGAGTGGGTGAACCGGGGTCACTTCTCGGTTGGCGATAAAGTGAAGATTTCGCTTGTGCTGAAAGCCGATACCGACTTGCAGTATGTGGTACTTACCGACCAACGTGCTGCCGGCCTTGAACCGGTGAATCAGTTGCCAACGGCAATGTGGAGCGATGGCCTCTGTTTCTATCGCGAGACTCGCGATGCCGAAACAAATATATTTGTAAACCGTATGCCACGTGGCACATATATATTGGAGTATGAAACTTATGCTACCGTTGCCGGAGAGTTCTCATCGGGAGTTGCAACGGTTCAGAGTCAGTATAATCCAAATGTTGTGGCCCACTCGGTCGGTATGCATATTACAATTGAATAAACACTGCATATAGTGGAATGAGTTTAAAATTAAGTAGTAAAAAACTGATTGCAAGTGTTGTGGCAGCAGCGTTTTTGGGCGTTGCTGCCATGCAAGCTAAAGATATATCCTATGGCTTTGGGTCGATTACCGGAGATGAAGCTCCGGCGCCAAAGCATGAACTGCGAGGCGCTTGGCTGGCTACCGTTTATGGCATAGATTGGCCATCGAAGGCGGGTAGTAGTGAATCTGTCGCCACACAGCAGAAGCAGGAGCTGATTAAGATTTTGGATGTGTTGCAGCGTGGTGGCTTTAATGCTGTTATGATGCAGGTGCGTTCCATGTCGGATGCCATGTATAAATCGCACTATGAGCCTTGGAGTTCATTCCTTACCGGTGCGCGTGGCACCGCTCCTGCCGGAAGTTGGGACCCGTTGGCATTTGCTGTTAGTGAGGCTCACAAACGTGGTTTGGAATTGCACGCATGGGTTAATCCCTACCGTTTGGCTAATGGTGCTGCACCTGCTGCAAAGAAGGCCGCTGTCGGGAGTGAAGTTTTTGACCCGCAGGGCAAAGGGTGGGTGATAACCTTTGGTGATAAAACAAGTATTCTTGACCCCGGGAACCCTGATGTGCGTCAACATGTGGTGGATGTATGTCGTGACATTGTGGTGAATTATGATGTTGACGGATTGGTGTTCGACGACTATTTTTATCCCGATAAACTTCCGCTGGGCAGTGGTTATGATTATGACCGCTGGAAGGAGGCAACGGCTGCGCAGGGCGAGGATGCTATGAGTCAGGCCGATTGGCGCAGGAATAATGTTGCTCTCACGGTGTCGGCGGTGTATAAAATGCTGCAGAGCGAAGCCCCGTGGGTGCGTTTCGGTATCAGCCCGGCCGGTGTCGCAGGTGGTAACGGTAAGTCATCGTCGCGCTATGGGTTGCCTAAGCCTGAGCGTGGTAGCGATTGGATGTACGACCGTATATTCTGTGACCCTTTGCAATGGTTGGATGAGGGCTCTGTTGACTATGTCTCACCACAGGTGTATTGGGCCACATCTCATGCAACAAACCCCTATGAACCGATTGTGAAGTGGTGGGGCTTGGTGGCTGAGCATTTTCACCGTCATTGCTATCCCAGCCAGAAGGTGCTGGCACTCCCGGCAGGCAATAAGGCTTGGCAGGAACAGGTGCAGGAGGTGGAAATTAATCGTGATAATGCTGCAACGTCGGCATCTGGTAGCATCCTCTATTCAACTGCCCATATCAATGGCAAGAAGGCAGAAGGTGTTGCCGAATACATGCGCGGTACATGTTACAAATATCAGGCCCTCATGCCACCGATGGAGTGGAAGAAGGCGGTGAATCCGGGAAAGGTGACAGGTTTGACGCATAAGGGCGCAACATTGAGTTGGTATCCGATAACCGATATGCGTTATGTGGTGTATGCTATTCCTAATGATGTGTCGCCGTTGGATGCGATTTCCGATATTGGCCGTAATTTCATGGCTTATTATATAATGTGTGTGACTTATGGTCACGAGGTGATGATTGACCCGGCTAAATTGCAAAACTATTGGTATGCTGTTGCCCCCTACGACCGTTATGGTAACGAGTGGGAGGCGGTGACAGTGAAATGAATTTAAAGTGTGAGAAAAATGAATACGGTAGATGAGATATACATGAGGCGTGCGCTTAATTTAGCCGCTCACGGATTGGGTAATGTGTCGCCAAACCCGATGGTGGGTGCGGTTATAGTCGCCGACAATCGAATAATAGGAGAGGGGTGGCACCGTAAATATGGTGAAGGCCATGCTGAGGTAAATGCAGTGGCATCGGTGAAGCCCGAGGATAGGTACTTGCTGCCAACGAGCACCATGTATGTTACTTTGGAACCATGTTCTCATTATGGTAAGACACCGCCATGCGCCGAGTTGCTTATTCGGGAAAAGATAAAACGGGTGGTGGTGGCCACTGTTGACCCGTTTGCCAAGGTGAGTGGTAGGGGGATTGCAATGTTGCAGTCGGCCGGAATAGAGGTTGAGGTTGGTCTGCTCGGTGAGGAGAGTCGCGAACTCAATCGTCGTTTCATGACCGCTCACACCCTCAAACGTCCGTTTATCACTTTGAAGTGGGCACGCAGTGCCGATGGATTCATGGATTGGCACCGCTGTGATGGTGAAGGCGCTTGTCGTTTCTCGAATAATCTAACCACGCTTTCCACAATGCGTTTGCGTTCGCTCCACGATGCGATTCTCACCACAGCGGCTACGGTCAATGCCGATGATTGCCGTTTAACAGTGCGCAATTGGCACGGTAAACAACCTCGACGATTTGTGGTGGACCGCTCCGGCAAACTCAACCTGGCTTCAGCGATGCTCCACGATGGTAACGGTGATGTGACTGTGTTAAGCGAAACGAACTTAACCGACCTACTGCATCGCATGTTTGCCGACTATGGTGTGACCTCTGTGTTGGTTGAGGCCGGGCCAACCTTTTTGTCGGCTATGTTAGCCGAAAGCCTCTGGGATGATGCTCGTGAGGAGATATCGGATGTTAACCTCGGCGCGCGTGGTTGCTGTGTGGCCCCTGTACTGTCTTCCGATTTCATTGTTGCGAGTGAATTGTGTGAAAACAACCGCATTTTGACCTATCGTAATCGCTAAATGTCTGTTTAATGTGTGAGTTGGTGTGAAAAGTGTTGAAAAATATTTTAAAATGAGTAAGCGTATAGCTAAAGCTGTAAGGAAATAGTTACTTTTGTAGACCAAAGCCGATGATGCGGCCTAATTTTACAGTGTATTATGCCATTTAAATGGCAAAAAGTGCTAACTTTGCAAGTTGTTATTCAAACGGATTGCCCTGTTGGTATATCGGTAATAAAAGCTTATGAAACTATTTAAGGCATCAGTAGCCTCTATGGATAAAAAATATAGATTATTTTACGCTTTGGCTGCGTTTGTGGTCATGTGCATTGCGTCGTGTAACACTGCCTACGAGTATGAAACGGGAACTGAAGATTACAGTGGCGTGGCTTTGACCGGATTCTCACTGCAAGAAAACGAAGATGTGTTGAATGCACTGGATACCGTGTTTTTCTCAATTGATTTAAACTCTGCTCGTGTGTATAACGCCGACTCGCTCCCTTACGGCACCGATGTTAGCGCGCTTGCCGTTACATTGTCGTATGATGCATGCTCTGAGGCAACCATATATGAGCCGGCTGATGAAGATGGCGGTGAGGAAATTTCTCACGACTATCTGAGCGAACCCGATAGCGTTATCAATTTCTCAAAAGGCCCTGTGCGTTTGCATTTGGTGTCGTATGACGGAACAAACTCTCGCGACTATACTATTTCGGTAAATGTTCATAAGCAGGTGCCCGACACTCTTTGCTGGGGCGAGATGGTATTTGCATCACTCCCCACATCGCTTGCTCATGCAACCAATCAGAAAAGCGTGAAGTTTGGAAACACTGCATACACCCTCACCTCCGACGGTACAAACTACAGTATGGCTGTCAGCACCGATATTTTCTACGGCGAGTGGTCATCCGAAGCGATTACCTTCCCAAGTAGAGTTGATGTGAGATCGTTTACGGCAACCGATGACAGTTTCTATATTTTGGATACAGCCGGAAATCTTTTGAAGAGTAGCGATGCCAAAACTTGGAGCAACACAGGTTATGAAATGACCGCTATTACTGCTGCATACGGCACAGAACTGCTCGGTGTGAAACTTATTGACGGAACATATTATCATGTGACATATCCCGACAATGGTAAACAAACTGCAGTCGCTGCCGATTTCCCCGTTTCAGGGAACTCGTTGGCCGCAGGGTTCTCGTCGAAATGGTCAACATCGTCGCAAATTATGACAGTTGGAGGTAAAACATCCACCGGCGCGCTAACCGGTGCTACATGGGCTTACGATGGTAATTCGTGGGTGCACCTCGGTTCACTGCCTGCCGCCGAGAATTTTGCGCTTGCACCTTATATTATAAGTGAAACCGACACAACCACCTGGTTGGTTACCGAAACGAAAGTGTTGATGGCATTCGGTGGTAAAACCGCTGCCAAGATTAACAAGACCGTGTACTTGTCGCGTGACTATGGCATGACTTGGGAGGAGGCTGATAGCTTGCTGCAACTGCCCGAGATGATGCCGACAGTGTATCAGGCTGATGCACTTGTGATTAATGAGACCCTTGATGCAACAACATTGCTTGCACCCGGTCGCTGGAAAAATGTGAAATTAGCAAATCAGCCGGCTTGGGCACGTCGCCCGAGAGCGGTTACCCCGATAACCGAGTGGGAATGTCCCTACATTTATATGTTTGGTGGTAAGAATGAGAAGGGCGCCTTGGAACCTCAGGTTTGGCGCGGCGTAATTAACCACTTGACTTATAAGCCACTTCAATAAACGTGATTAAAAAATTACTTACCATACTGTTCGTGGCGTTGCTTTCTTGCAAAGCCTCCACGATGAGCGCTCAGGAGGAATCGTATAAATTCGACTTCGGAGCGCAGGTTGGTATGTCGGGGTATATAGGCGATGCTTCATCAAGCATCTTCTCTCATCCCGGGATTGCCGGAGGCTTGTCGTTTCGCTATTTGCCAGATGTTCGTTGGGCCTTGCGCACGGTTTTGAATGTAACATCGCTCAGTGGTAACACTGTCGATATGGACGACTATCTGCCGGGTGGCGCACAGTATTCATTCAAGTCAACCGTGGCTGATTTGGGTGAACGTCTGGAATTTAATTTCTTCTCGTATGGAATAGGGGAGACCTATAAAAGGCTGCGCCGTTGGAGTCCGTATCTAACCGTTGGATTCGGGTTCACATTTGCATCGTGTAGCGGACAAACAAGCTTCGGCGTTAATATCCCGATGGGTGTTGGCGTGAAGTACAAAATAAAGGAGCGATTAAACTTTGGCTTTGAATTCTTGATGACAAAGGTATTCTCCGACAAGGTTGATCAGCTCTCTGATTTATATCAGATTCAGAGTTCGTTTATAAAAAATACCGATTGGTATTCCAATATATCGGTTTCATTAACTTATGAATTTGGCAAGAGATGCTCAACTTGCCATTATGTTGATTAATTGATGAATAGCCAACCAAATAACACCGAAAAGAAAAAGGTTCCCGCCCATGTAGCTATTATCATGGACGGTAATGGCCGTTGGGCTCAAGCCCGTGGGCTTGATCGCTCGGAGGGTCATGTCGAGGGCGTGAATACAGTGCGACGTATCACTGAAATCGCGTCAGAGTTGGGTGTGAAATATTTGACACTGTACACCTTTTCAACCGAGAATTGGAATCGTCCTCAGCATGAAGTTGACATGCTGATGCATCTGATTGGTGTTGCCATCGAACGTGAAACGCCCGATTTGATTAAGAACAATGTGCGGTTGGAGATGATTGGCGATGTGGACCGTATGCCGGCTGATGCGCTTAATCGCTTGCGCGGTTGCATGGCTCAGACTGCTCACTGCACAGGTCTGGTGCTCAATTTGGCATTGAGTTATTCGGCGCGTTGGGAATTGACGAATGCCACCCGACGAATTGCCGCCGATGTTAAAGCCGGAACATTGGCTCCGGAGGATATAAATGAACAAACTTTAAACAGCTATATGACAACAGCAGATATGCCTGATCCCGACTTACTCATCCGCACCGGGGGTGATATGCGTATCAGTAATTTCTTGTTGTGGCAGATAGCATATTCGGAATTATACTTTACACCTACATATTGGCCAGATTTTTCAAAAGAAGATTTCAAGAACGCTGTGTCGCAGTTCGGCAATCGTGAACGTCGCTTTGGGTTAACCGGCGAGCAGGTGCGCGATGAATCTAAATCCAATCTTTTGAATGTAAATGAAACTATTTGATTATGCGATATAAATTGCTTCCTGCATTTCTCTCACTCGTTTTATCAGTTGGTGCCTTGTCGGCACAAGAGCGAGTTGATACCATATATAACCCTCCGGTTGTGTATGCCGGTTTGCCGTCGACATATGAAATTGCCGACATTAAAGTTACCGGCGCCGATAACTATGAGGATTATATTGTGATAGGATATTCCGGCCTGAAAAAAGGCGATAAGATTGAAATCCCCGGAAACGACGCAACAACAGCTGTGAAGCGTTTGATGCGTCAGGGCTTGTTTGCCCAGGCTCAGGTACAGGTGGATAAAATTGCCGATAATAAGGTGTGGCTTACGCTGAATATGCGTGCTCAGCCACGTATTGCCGATGTGAAATATAGCGGCATGAAAAAGGGTGAGCGCGAAGATATTCAGAAGCGCTTACAGTTGATGAAGGGTAATCAGATTACTCAAAACATTGTGAACCGTGCCACCGATATTGTCAAGAAATACTTCTCTGAAAAGGGCTTTGGTAAGGCCGATGTTAAAATTTGGTTGCAAGAGGACCTTTCGCACAAGAATGAGATGATTGTAAACATTGATGTTGACAAGCACTCTAAGGTTAAAGTGCACAAAATCTACATCGATGGCAACGAGGTTATGAGCGATGGGAAACTCAAGCGTGTAATCAAGAAAACCAACGAATCGGGTGACCTCTTAAAGCTTTTCAGCCAGAAGAAATTTGTAGATCAAGACTATAAAGATGACTTGAACCGCATTATCCAGAAATATAACGAGATGGGTTACCGCGACGCAAAGATTTTGAGCGACAGCGTGGTGCCTTACGATGAAAAGAAGGTTGATGTCTACATTAACCTCGAAGAGGGTAGAAAATACTATCTCCGCAACATCACCTGGGTGGGTAACACCGTTTACAACACCGATTGGCTGAATTACTTGCTCGGCATGAAATCGGGTGATGTTTACAACCAAAAAGAATTGGATAAGCGTTTGAACACCGACGAAGATGCCGTGTCGAACGCCTACATGGATAAGGGTTACCTGTTCTATCAGCTTGTGCCTATCGAAAAGAATATTCAAGGCGACTCAATCGACTTGGAACTTCGTATGATGGAGGGCACTCAAGCTAAGATTAACAAGGTGGTAATCAACGGTAACGATCGCTTGTATGAGAAGGTTGTTCGTCGTGAACTTCGTGTGAAGCCCGGTGAACTCTTTAGCAAGAGCGACTTGATTCGTTCGGTGCGTGAAATTGCTCAGACCGGTCACTTTGACCCTGAAACAATGGACCCGCGCGTTGAGCCGAATCAGGATAACGGCACTGTTGACGTAATCTTTAATATGGAATCGAAAGCCAACGACCAGGTTGAGTTTTCGCTTGGTTGGGGTCAGACCGGTATTATTGGTAAGGTAGCGTTGAAGTTCACCAACTTCTCAATCAAAAATCTGTTTAATCCGAGCTCGTTCAAGGGCCTGATTCCACAGGGTGAGGGACAAACGTTTACCATCAGTGCGCAAACCAATGCACGTTATTATCAAATGTATTCGGTTTCGTTCCTTGACCCCTGGTTTGGAGGTAAACGCCCGAACTCGTTGCAGGTATCGGCCTACTATAGCCGTCAAACAGGCGTGAACTCATCCTACTATAACAGTAACTGGTCTAACTCATACTTGTATAGTGGCTACGGTTATGGCTATAACTCAAGCTATTACAACGACTATTACTCCAACTCAATTCAGAATGCTTACGACCCGAACAAGTTGTTGCAGATGGCCGGTATCACTGTCGGCTTCGGTAAACGTTTGAATTGGCCTGACGACTTCTTTACATTCACAACCGAGTTGAGTTACAACTGGTATTATCTGAAGAATTGGGAGTACCTCTATTATATGAATAACGGTACGTCGAACGCGCTTGTGCTTGGCTTGACTTTGGCACGTAACTCAATCGACAATCCGCTCTACACACGTCGCGGCTCTCAATTCTCATTAAACTTGCAATTAACTCCTCCGGCATCGCTCTTCGGTAAGAAGGATTGGGAAGCGCTCTCAAACGCTAACACCACCGCCTCGAAGAAGGAGATGTATCGTTGGATTGAATATTGGAAACTACGATTCAAGTCACGCACCTACACTCCGCTTACCGACCCCGATGGCAAATGGACACTTGTGTTGATGACACGTGCCGATATCGGTTTGCTGGGTAGCTATAACAAATGGTTGAAGTCGCCGTTTGAAACCTTCTATGTCGGTGGTGACGGCATGAGCGGATCTTACACCTATGCAACCGAAACTATCGCTCTGCGTGGTTACGACAATGGTTCATTGACTCCGTGGGGTAGTGAGGGTTATGCCTACACTCGTTTTGGTGTTGAACTTCACTTCCCGTTCATGTTGCAACCCACTACAACCATCTACGGCTTGCTCTTTGCTGAAGGTGGTAATGCGTGGACCTCGGTTAAATCGTTCTCGCCGTTTAGCTTGAAACGTAGCGCCGGTGCCGGTGTGCGCATCTACTTGCCTATGGTTGGTTTGATGGGTATCGACTGGGCTTACGGTTTTGACTCTGTCTATGGCGAGAAGGGTGGTTCTCACTTCCATTTCATCCTCGGCCAGGAGTTCTAATCGATTTAGGTAGATGTTATGAGCCGCTAAGGGGTTAAACCTTTTGAGCGCTCCGATGTCTATAATTATATTAATCGCATAAATGCTTGTGAGTGATATAAAAACAGTGTTACACTTAAAATGATTAATGTCATGATTAAGAAGATATTATTGACCGTTGCTTTGTGCTTTGGCTTTGCTTTTGCAGGCTCGGCGCAGAA
>CAZDIC010000029.1:0-4963 GCA_964505395.1 uncultured Alistipes sp.
ATACTACCATTAGTATCATTGATAATTCTCACAAAGTTTGGTATTGGGAGTGGGAATTTTTCGTTACCTTTGTGTCATGGAATTTGCTAATAATAACAATCGTAGCAGCGGACAAGGAGGATACAAGCCAAAGCAACCACGCAATGAAGGGCTTTATGAAACCGGTGGACGCCTTCAACCTCGCGATACCGAGATTGAAGCCGCCGTGCTTGGCGCTTTGATGTTGGAGAAGGATGCCTACACCACCGTGTGTGACCTTCTGAAACCGGAAAGCTTCTACGACCCGAAAAACCAATCGATCTTTGCTGCCATCCAGCAACTGGGCGCAGCGCAACAACCTATCGACATGCTTACCGTCACCGAGAAGCTACGCGCTAACGGTGACCTGGAGAAGGTCGGTGGCCCGCTTTACATATCCGAACTAACGGCAAAGGTGGCATCGGGAGCCCACGTTGACTTCCATGCGCGCATTGTTGCACAAAAATATTTGGCACGTGAACTAATCAACTTCGCTTCCGACATTGAGGGCAAAGCCTTCGATGAGAGTAACGATGTTGACGACCTGCTGCAAGAGGCCGAGGGCAAACTGTTTGAGATTTCACAACGCAACGTGAAAAAAGATGTCACACAGATCGACCCCATTATCAAACAGGCCATCGAACAAATTGAAGCAGCTGCGAACCGCGAAACCGGTCTATCCGGTTTGGAAACTCAGTTCCATGAACTTGACAAACTGACTTCGGGTTGGCAGAATTCCGACCTGATTATCATTGCAGCCCGCCCGGCTATGGGTAAAACGGCATTCGTGCTCTCCATGGCCAAAAACATGGCAGTAAATGTCAACACTCCGGTGGCAATCTTCTCGCTTGAAATGAGTAACCTTCAGCTGGTTAACCGTTTGATAAGTAACGTGTGCGAGCTTGAAGGTGAAAAGATTAAGAGCGGTCGCCTCTCCGACGGCGACTGGGACAAACTGATGAGCGGTGTAAAGAGCCTCTACTCTGCCCCGCTATACATTGACGACACACCTTCGTTGTCGATTTTCGAACTGCGAACCAAGGCTCGTCGATTGGTTAGAGAGCACCAGGTGAAAATCATCATCATTGACTACTTGCAGTTGATGAATGCATCGGGCATGAAATTCGGCTCACGTGAACAGGAGGTGTCAATGATTTCACGTTCACTGAAGCACCTTGCCAAGGAGCTGAACATCCCTATCATCGCGCTGTCACAGTTGAACCGTTCGGTTGAAAGCCGTGGCACCGACAGCCAATCAAAACGTCCGCAGCTGAGCGACCTTCGTGAATCGGGAGCCATCGAGCAGGATGCCGACATTGTGTGCTTCATTCACCGTCCGGAATATTATCTCCACAGCGGGCAGGATGCCGAAGGTAACGACATCCGAGGATTGGCACAGTTTATCGTAGCCAAGCACCGTTCAGGTAAAGTTGACGATATCAACCTGCGCTTCGTGAGTCAATATGCACGCTTCCAAAACTGGGATGAGAACGCACTTATCACTCGCCATGTGGTTGGATCAAAACTTAACGACGGCACTCCGGCCGGGAGCAACGATGACCCGCTTGGAGGAAACCCGTTTGAAGGTGGGTCGGCCGACATTCAGGGCGACGACGCAGCTCCGTTCTAACGCATACACACTTTTAACAAGACAGAATAATGAGCCATTGCAACACACCGCAACGGCTCATTTACTATAAAATCTGTTCGTAAATTTTCGGGAGCAGCAACATAGCTCCGATTTACAGAATTGCACCAACGCAATGATTTACGTACATGTGCAGACACATCGGGCACATCGGCTTAACGATAATCCTTCAGCGCCTTTTGCAAACGTTGTCTGGCAAAGAAAATACGGCTCTTAACCGTGCCGAGAGGCAAGTTCATCTCCTCGGCAATCTCATTATACTTATATCCGGCCACGTGCATTGAAAACGGCACACGATAATCATCTGAAAACGAGTTAATGACCGCCGAAATCTCATCCACAGCCACCGAGCCCTCGGGCGTTTCCAAGCCGGACTCTTGCGGCAGATTCAGATGATACAAATCCTCGGTCTGGTCAATAACCGTTGCCGAACGAACCACACGACGATAGTTGTTAATGAAAATGTTGCGCATAATGGTAAACACCCATCCTTTGAAATTAACATTCTCCACATACTTGTCTTCATTGTCAAGCGCTTTTAAAGTTGTGTCTTGCAGCAAATCATACGCGTCATCTCGGTTTGATGTTAGTAAATAAGCAAAATTTAGCAGGTTACTTTGCAAGTTCAATAATCGGGTTTGAAATTTTCCGGGACCCATGATTGTTAAATGTGTTAAGGTAGCTAATAGGTTAGTTATCGTAGTCATAATGTAACCATTTTGTGACCACAGCGCAAAGATACAGATTATTTCACATACACCAAATATTTTTACAGAAAAGTTACATTTTTGTGACACCAAAAGAAATATCCATTTTAAGACATGCATATACCACGCCAACAAACCATATTACACGATCAAAAACCGGTGCGCATGTAACATCAAGCATTACTTCGCCACCACAACAAGTGATTTTTGACACACTTATACAAATAGTATAAGTGAAACACATTTGTAACATAAGTCGAAAAATTTAAAACACCAAACCATGCATACACACACTCAACCCAACAGGCAACACGCGCGATTTGATAACTGCAAGCAATTGCACATTTATGATTGTTTTGTGCAACAAAGGTACACAACATTGATTTATTTCATCAACTACACACCCACCAAAACCAACATTTATTAATAGAATATTACAACACAGATTTTGAAAAGTGGTAAAAGACTCCAAAATTATAGCAATTTTTTCAACATTTTTTCTCAAAAAAATTGTGCACATCTGCCAAATTATTCAGATATTTGCAAAAAATAATATTCAATATGGCAATAACTTCGTTCAAAGAACTAACGCAAATGGTTACAGCGCATCCCATGCGCCGTAGAATTGCCGTTATCAGCCCGACGGACCACTGCACCATCGAGGCTATTACAATTGCGCTCAATGCCAACATCGCCGATTTCATTTTGATTGGTGACACCAATCTCAAATCACACGTACCAGCCGAAATGATGGCGTCACCACATATTCGCATTGTTGAAGTTCCGGATGCCGATATTGATAAATTATGTTTCACCGCTGTTGAATTGATACACAACAACGAAGCCGACATCCTCATGAAAGGGTTGGTCAACACCGACAACTACCTGCGTGCCGTGCTCAACAAAGAGCACGGATTGCTCCCGAAAGGAAATGTGTTGACACATCTCACCGCCGCCGAAATCCCAACATACCACAAAGTGCTCTTCTTCTCCGATGTAGCGGTAATCCCCTACCCGACCTTGGAGCAACGTGTGGAAATACTGAAATACGACCTTGCCACATGCCGCAAATTGGGCATCGACGCCCCCAAAGTCGCGCTCATCCACTTCACCGAGAAAGTGAATGCCAAATTCCAAAACTCGGTTGACTATGTAGCACTTGAAGAGATGGCCGACAAAGGGGAATTCGGCCCGGTAATGATTGGAGGTCCTATGGATGTAAAAACCGCTTGCGACCGACACAGCGCGCAAGTTAAAGGGATAGCCTCACCTGTGTGTGGCGATGCCGACCTGCTGATGTTCCCCAACATCGAATCGGGCAACACCTTCTACAAGGCCATTAACCTGTTTGGCGGAGCAACAATGGCAGGAATACTACAAGGCACACAATGCCCGGTAATTCTACCCTCGCGCAGCGATTCCGCCGAATCAAAATTTTATAGCATGCTATTAGCATGTGTAAATGCATAGCGATAGTCAATCATTTAGCTGAATACAAAACAATGAAGATATTAGCTATAAACCCCGGATCTACATCTACAAAGATTGCAGTTTATAACGATGCAACTTTGGTAACCAAAATATGCTTGCGACACAGCGTTTCAGACCTGGAACCCTTTCCTCGCATTATCGACCAATTTGAGTATCGCAAGAATGTGGTACTTAATGCACTGCGCGAAAACGGCATTGCACTTGACTTCGATGCCATCATCGGACGTGGTGGTCTGCTCCGTCCCATACAAGGCGGCGTTTATGAAGTTAACGAAGCTATGATTGCCGACATTCAGAGCGCGCGTCGCAACCACGCTTGCAACCTCGGTTGCCTCATAGCCAAGGACCTTGCCGAGGAAGTTGGATGTAAAGCATATATCGCCGACCCGGTTGTGGTTGACGAATTGCAAGAGGTGGCTCGCATCAGCGGTTCACCCCTCATGCCACGCGCCAGCATTTGGCATGCGCTCAATCAGAAAGCTATCGGCCGACGTTACGCCAAAGACCTCACAGCAGAGCATCCCGAACATCCGGTAACCTACTCCGACCTCAACCTCATCATCTGTCACCTCGGCGGAGGCATCTCAATCGGCGCCCACAAGCTTGGCAAAACCGTTGACGTTAACAACGCCTTCGACGGCGAAGGCCCCATTTCGCCTGAACGCGCCGGCACACTGCCCTCAGGCTCACTTATCGACCTCTGCTTCTCAGGCCGATACACAAAAGACGAGCTAAAAAAACGCATTAGCGGAAAAGCCGGGTTGGCAGCACACCTCGGCACACCCAACATTGCCGACATCGTGACTCGCATTGAGAACGGCGACGACTACGCTCGATTGATTATTGATGCTATGATTTATCAGATTGCGAAGAGCGTGGCATCGATGACCCCCATTTTCCACGGAAAAGTCGATGCAATTCTGCTAACCGGTGGCATCGCTCACTCAGAGTACGTAATGAACCGTCTGTTGCCGCAAATCGACTATATTGCGCCCATCAGAGTCTACCCCGGTGAGGACGAATTGGAGTCGTTGGCACAAAATGCGCTTGGCGCACTCAGAGGCGAACTGCCAATCCACAATTACACTCAAAAAAAAAC
>CAZDIC010000029.1:5063-11807 GCA_964505395.1 uncultured Alistipes sp.
AAATATGTATCAGCGAATATTGAGCAATTTGTGGGTTTGCAGCGACAAACGCCACATCGGGTGCTGCTTTATGTAATCAATGGTAGCGGCAACTATCGCGCGATTACGAGCCACATCGCCAACATCACACGGCTGCAACATGGCTTGCGCGCCATGACTCCAAGCCAATTGCTCAGCATAATCCACCAAACCGTCGTGACCGGTAAACAGAGCTTTCACCTCATTAATGCGATGCAGCTTCACAGCCATATTCTTGGGCGAGCAGGTCACCCAATCAATCATGTCGAGCAGGTCGTCAGCGAGGTCACACGTGCCGTTCGTTTCAATCTGAATGAACTTACCGGCCGACTTAAGCGCAGACAGCAACTCAACCGACAACTGCAACGTTGGTTCACCGCCTGTCAACACCACATTTCGGGTTGGATATGCATTGACCTCGTTCACAATCTCCTCAACCGACATCTCTGTGGCCCGTTGGTGGTTGGTGTCGCAAAAACCACACGCAAGATTACAGCCCGAAAAACGCACAAAGACCGAGGGGATGCCCACGCGAGCGCCCTCACCCTGCAACGAATAGAATATCTCGTTTATTTTCATAGTTCACCCAAAGCCCCGGCGCATCCGGCATAAACATCCTTCATGGCAGCATCATCGGTATACAAGGCGACATTCCCCTCCGATTCCTGCACCGATGCCATGTAACACTCAGGTATCTGCTCCACTATCCAACGCGCGATATTCTCGGCTGTGGGATTAAACGGAAGCAACTCATTGAAATTACCATGGTCCAAACGGCCATGAATACGCTCTTTAATCTGAGTAAAGTCAGCCACCATGCCATCAGCATTGAGCTTTGCAGCCTTGCAATACACCGTCACAATCCAATTATGCCCGTGCAGTGACGAGCACTTACTTTCATATGAAAGCTCCAACTTGTGACAGCCGGCAATCTCCATTCGCTTCTTTACAAAATACATATTGTAGTGTCTGTTACAGTGTTAATACGCTTTTTATACACAAATATACGCATAAAAAGCCGAATACGCGATTTTTGAACACACAAAAATCGAAACAAAAAACAACGTCTCGCGAAGCCCTTGCCCCGCGAGACGTTTTAGTGCTAAACCTTAAGAGAAGCGTTTCTTCTATGAAACCCTGTTCTTAGCCTTTGTTTTGCTTTTGGTCGTCGATGTTTTATCGAGATCTTTTTCTTCTTTCAAATCAATTTCGTTGCGGTCCTTACCAATCACTTTATATTGAAGGTAAGCCAACGATTCATCGGGCAGAATCTTAAATTTACCGCCTAACTCCATGCGCCATTTACGATAGAGCGAAATGATGCCTTTTTTCAAATAAGCATCTACATAGGGGTGCACATACAACACGAAGTCTCTAACGCCGAGTTCACCGATCAGATATTGTAACTTATCCTTCAACGTGTCGGTAAACAGCAACGACGGCTGCACTTCACCCTTACCATAGCACGACGGGCATGCTTCGGTGGTGACAATGTCGAGAGCCGGACGCACACGCTGACGCGTGATTTGCATGAGCCCGAATTTACTTAACGGCAAAATGTTGTGACGCGCACGGTCATTTGCCATAATCTGGCGCATGTGGTCGTAAAGAGCTTGGCGATGCTCAACTTTATTCATGTCGATAAAGTCGACCACAATGATTCCACCCATATCGCGCAGGCGCAATTGACGTGCTATTTCGTCGGCAGCACGGATGTTGACATCAAGCGCGTTAGTTTCTTGGTCAGTACCCGCCTTAGCGCGGTTACCGGAATTGACATCAATCACATGGAGCGCTTCTGTGTGCTCTATGATAATGTATGCGCCCGACTTAAACGACACCGTTTTGCCAAACGACGATTTCACTTGGCGTGTGATGCTGAAGTGGTCGAAAATAGGCTCCTGCTTGTCGTATAGCTTAACGATATCGCTTTTCTCAGGAGCAATCAGGCTGACATACTTTTTGATTTGCGCCATCACTTCGGGGTCGTTAACATGGATATCCTCAAATGTTGGGGAGAAGATATCACGCAACATGCCCACAATGCGGCTTTCCTCTTCAAAAATCAGCGAGGGGACATCGGATGTTTGCACCTTAGCCACTGCATCTTCCCAGCATTTCAGCAAGGTTTGCAGTTCGTGGTTCAATTCGGCTACAGATTTTCCCTCAGCCGAAGTGCGGATTATCACGCCGAAATTTTTAGGCTTAATGCTTTCAATCAGGTGACGCAAACGCAATTTCTCGCCGGTTGTTTTAATTTTCTGCGAGATGGAGATTTTATCGCCGAAGGGTATCAGCACCATGTAACGACCGGTAAAGGAGATTTCGGTGGTCAATCGCGGGCCTTTCGACGAAATAGGTTCTTTCACAATTTGCACCATCAACTCATCGCCGGCAGCGAGCCGGTCAGTGATTGTGCCATGTTTGTCGATGTCGGGAAGCAGTTTTGTGCGAGTGATATCGGGCACGGTTTTGTTGCCTTTATTCTCGTCGGAAAGCAACTGCTTCATAAATTCCGAATAAGAAGAAAAGTGGGGGCCAAGATCAAGATAATGAAGAAAGGCGTCCTTCTCGTAACCTACGTTGACGAAAGCTGCATTTAGGCCCGGCATCAGTTTTTTCACTTTAGCCACATAAATGTCACCCACAGCGTAGGCAAGGTTGCGACTCTCTTTTTGCAAAGAAACGAGTCGGCCGTCCTCGAGAAGGGCTATTGACACTTCACGAGGTTGCACATCTACGATGAGTTCGCTTTTCATTAAATGATTTGGATATGTTTATGGTTCATGAAACTGCCTTTAGTTAGCTTCAAGCAGTTTCCACAGGCGGAGTGGGAGGCAAGAAACCCCAACGGCGGCCGAGTGTGATGTCGGCTCACAAGTTGGTGAGAGCATTAATTTCAATTTTCGATTTAAACAAGAAACAAACTTTGATGAGGTTGCGAAATTCCTGCAAGGAATTCGGCCACATAAAGTTTGTTCCATTGCTTAAACACTTCGCGCGGCTCCCGGTGATGGGAGCGCAACGTTTGCTGAAGTAAACTTCAGCCGCCACGCTGAGCGTTATTATTTCTTCTTGTGGCGATTCTTACGCAGACGTTTTTTACGTTTGTGTGTGGCCATCTTGTGGCCTTTTCTTTTCTTTCCGCTTGGCATATTTGTGAATGTTTAGTGGGTTATTTTCATTTCACATCTTCCATGAACACTTTAGCAGGCTTGAAGGCCGGGATTTTATGTTCGGGGATGATCAGTGTTGTATTCTTTGAAATATTACGGGCTGTTTTCTGAGAGCGGGTTTTGATGATGAAGCTACCGAAGCCACGGAGGTAGACAGGTTCACCGTGTGACAACGAGTCCTTCACCACTTCCATAAACTTTTCAATAGTTTCAAGAACCGCAGCTCTATCAATGCCTGTGGTCTTTGAAATCTCGTTTACGATTTCTGCTTTAGTCATAATTATGAGTATGCGTTAAAAGTTATATTTTATTGGTTGTCTAATCGTTATATGGTTGGCATTCAAAAATATAACGCCATTTTGCCCCACCGGGCAAATTTTGCAAGTGCAAATATCGCACTTTTTTTTCATTCACGGGCAATAACGCGCGGAAAAAATCGCTAATTTTTTTGAAATAAACCCTTTACCCCATTTTTCCACCCGATTT
The DNA here is from genome assembly GCA_964505395.1 of uncultured Alistipes sp. Classification (GTDB taxonomy): domain Bacteria; phylum Bacteroidota; class Bacteroidia; order Bacteroidales; family Muribaculaceae; genus UBA7173. The sequence goes on from CAZDIC010000029.1 coordinate 8,744, forward strand.
TATGCAATTAAAAGTCGGATAAACGCCACCATTTATACGATATTGATGCATCAACCGTATCCAACTGCTCCAACCGTTTCAAACGCTTCACCACCGACAGCGTAACCGGCAAAATCAACGCCTCATAGGCGGTTTTTAGCAAAGCCTGTGTAATAATCAGCGACACAATGGTGCTCCATGGCAACACACCTCCGAAGGCAATCGGGAAAAACACCAACGAGTCGGCGCCCTCACCCCACAATGTCGACACAATGGCACGCAGTGAGAAACTGCGACGACTGTTCATCGTCTTTCCTGCGCGGTGTTTCATGCGGCTCATAACATAAGCATTGACCATCGAGCCACATATAAACGCCAAGAAACTGGCTGCCATAATGCGTGGCACGCTGCCATAAATCACTTCCATAGCCTGCTGCGAATGCCAATCGGCACCTCCGGGCAACACGATTGCCAAATTCAGAAATATCGCCACAAACAAGCTCATGGCAAAGCCTATCCAAATCATCAAACGCGCCTTTCGGAAGCCATACACCTCCACCACGCAATCATTTATAATATAGGAAACAGGGAAGACTATCACACCGGCAGTTATGGTGAACCAGCCCAAGTCGACAGTTTTAATCTCAATCAGGTTTGCAATAATCAAGCAAACCACAAACAGCACCGTGAGAAACATAAAAGGCACTGTCAGCATTTTTCGTTCGTTCGGCAACGATGCCGACTGCGGCTCCACATTCGAGCCGTTACATAAATTCAATTCGCTCATGTTCTTGTTTTTAACGAGGTAGCAAGCACTCGGAACCGCATCATTTGTAGTAGGCGCATTATCATCTCACTCCACTAACAGCGGTTCCCATAATTTCAGACCGCAAAATTACAAAATTATTCGCATTTTTCACATCAAACGAGACATTTAATGTGCAATATTTCTTATCTTTGCACTTCTAACTGCATGTATCATGAACACTTTAACAATCAACAGCGAAGCTACCTCGCAGAAGCTATATTTACCTGACCTGCACAAACATTTGCTAAACGCCGACAACTATCAGCATTTCATAAAAGGAACATTGCTCTGTTTTTGCCGACGTGGAACGGCGCGCATGCGAATCAACTACACCACTTACGAACTGAGGCCGAACGACATCCTTGCAATACTTCCCACTCATCTGTTTCACCTTGAAGAGTGTAGCGAGGACACATTGATTGAGGCCATTTTCTATTCCGACGACTATTGGCTCTCAATTTCTCACTCCATTGACTACACCCTGTTGAAGCATGTAGAACAACATCCACACTTTACCATACCTGAAAGCGGACGCAGCGATGTTAACACTCTGTTGCAGATGATTCACCGCCATGAGTGTCACAGCGAACAAAACATTCTAAATCCCCAAATTGAATTAGTTGTGGCGCGCGGATTAGCCTATTCACTTCTCATGATGCTCGTATCGCTTATAGTCAAGGATTCTGCGCCAACACCCCATCTTCTCACTCGCAAGGAGGTACTCACCCACGATTTCTTTGAGCTACTATCACAACACTACGAAACAGAACGCCAAGTAGCCTTCTACGCCTCAAAGCTATGTGTTACTCCCAAACATCTCTCAACCATGGTAAAGGAGGTTACACGACTTCCGATTTTGGAATGGATTAACAATGTGACAATACTGAATATTAAGCACCGGCTGCTGACGAGCACGGACACGATTCAACAAATTTCAGAGGACCTGAATTTTCAAACTCCATCAACATTTGTCCGCTATTTCCGTCAGCACACCGGTGTTACTCCTTCGAAATTCCGGTCTCAACCGGGACGTTAGAACGACGCCACCAACGAGAATCCTTTGAATTGCGATGTCATAACAGGCGACATCGACATATCCACACCTCGTTTGCCATCATTGATGTGACGAGCATCGTTGCCGGCAAAGAAACCAACCATTTCATTCACCGGGTCAATTAGAAACGCAACGACATTTCCTAAAACTTTCGATCCAAGCAACCGATAGTCATTGGCTGCAATGTGACGCTTTATACGATAAAAGCCTTCACCTATTGCACTACCGACAAGCGGAGTTATGAATAAATCCTGATACGAAGGACGCTCCATAAAAGCCTCAACACCAAATTCCCATCCGATTGTAGATATGCACGAACAATAAAGCAGCGACTGCCACATGTTAAACCCATTGCTGCGAGCTGTCATAAAATACACCGAACCGGCGTAAGGATGCAATAGATAATTGAAATAAAACTTATCGTGATCCCACTCAGGGCCACGTTTAAAAATATTGCGAAACCATCGTGTAAACAGCGGCACAGAACGAATCTCATCTCTGTTCCACGATGTTGCATCCTCGGGCAAGCATTCCAACACAAACAGTGTGCCTATAAATGCGCCCGACAACACAGCGGTGTTAATCCATAATCGGTGCCAATTCTCACACTCGTGAGATGTCACCGAGTAAGGCTGCGAATATATTGACATTGGGCACGCAACCCCTGCATCATTGCCAATGCTTGCGGCTGTAGGTATCGCTGTATCAAGCTCAACGTAGGAAGTGTCAGCACCTTCAGTCATCACGACCTCCAACTGAGCCGATTCCATTGCAGTGATGCTATCCGACTCGATATCGGTTTTATCCGTTGCCCAACACCCGAAGCATTGGGCAACGATAAAACCTGTCAGAACGAAAATATACTTAACATTTAAACGCATTTTAATGATTTAGTCTTGTCCCGTAGCTTGACGATATTCCAACATCTTGATTTGAAATTGCGAGTAAGTTTCAACCATTTTGTCGCGGCTCTGCTGGTAAAGCGATTGAGCATCAAGCAGGTCGCTCATAGTTGACATGCCTGCACTGTAGTAGTTGCGATTCAAACGCAAGTTCTCGGTAGATTGTTCAATTGAACTATGGGCAATACGTATTTGTTTATACGCATCCTCAACCTCATTCCAAAGATGTTGCATGTTGATAACCAACAAATCGGAATTGTCGGCCAGGGTATTGTTGGCTATAATCTCATTAGTTTTCTTCTGTTTGATGGCATGCGAACC
>CAZDIC010000030.1:0-11626 GCA_964505395.1 uncultured Alistipes sp.
ATTTGTAAAGAGAAATTTGTGTAACTTTGTCGATAGCTTTGCAGTAATAATAAATATAAACGAATCAAGGTGAAAAAAAATAAGGCTTTCCTGGAGGCAATTGATGCCTTAAGTAAGGATGTGTTAGAGGAATTTTTGAACATAAACCCAAATGCGACACTTCACGAAGTGGAGACGGTGCAATATGTGCATAACGGCACTGACAAATTTTACCTAACATTGGTTAATGAGATCATTGATAGAATGCAAGTGTTGCGATTGCCCGTAACGATTCCGGATGGTTTTGTTAAGCGATTTTCGTTGGCATGTGCCGCTTATGTTTGTGATTTTGTGAATGAAACTCACATTTGGCAGTCGGTGCGTGTTCTATATAATTCGATGTTTGGTAAGTGTGAGCATGATTTTTTGCCGTTTTTTGATACCACTCACGAGGACTATTACACCGATGATATTAATATCGAGGATTTGAAATTTGTGTGTTGGTACACATTGTGTCGCTTCGGTCAAGAAAATGGAAAGATATATTCACCTTTAACAGATTTTATTGACGCGTGTGCAGCATTAGCCTATGATGTCATTATCACGCATATAGAGTATGTGCCGGAAAATCAGTCGATGCAAACAAGGATAAAAGCTGCGTTTGTGAAGGGTGATATGTATCAAGTGCGAGCTATTGCTTTTTGGCTGGTGGCGCTAAATCCGTTAACTGCCATGCCCGGTGAGGAGGATTATTACGACCGAGTGCGAGAAGTAGTATTTTCGGGCCACCATGATAAGATAGACGAGTCAATGGCAGCTCATCAAGCGCAATCTCACATGGCGTGGACAACTCGCATTGCTCCGTTGGGGTGTTTGCCACAGAAATTGTTGGCCGAAATGGCTCGTCAGTATGGCAATAGTAAACTCGCCAACGATTTGGATAACTTGGAGTTTCGTGGTATGGCTCTTTACACAGTGGAGCGGCAAGATAAGAAGTATTTCTATGTCAAGTCGGAAAGTAATGAGTCTATGATGATTGACAAATTGTCAATGCTGAGTACGAAGGGTATGTCGAATGCTGTCACTCTTGCCACTGAGCTTACTAAGGTGGGAGATGCATGGATGGTGAATGGCATTATATCGTCGTTTGCCGAGACGATTGAACCGAAATCTCAAACTGTGTCAACGATGACACCTCAGATGAAGGAATTGTTGGTATCGGTTATCAAAAAGAACCAAGGTCAGAAGGTGTTCTTTTGCCATAGCCTTCAGGAGATTTCTCAGATTGTGGGCATCAATGTATCCTCGGATGTGGAGAGCCATCAGAAAGCTTCAAATTTTCTTGTAATGCTATCCGACAGTGAACCGCCACAGATTGCTGAGAATAAATGCCACCTGTTTCGCAGCACAAAGAATCCGTTTTATAATGCCAAGTGCGACCGTGACAGAGTGGGAGCGGAATCATTTGATTTAATTACTCGAGGCATTCCACTTGATGTGATGGAGTATATCATTGAACAAAAGTTGTTACCATATGCGCGTATATATGCTCATCAGGGCAAGCGAGTGGGTACGGCAATAGTTCAGGATAATATGAAGTTCTTTGCATCGTTCTACCGGGCAGAGCCGGACTGTGATGATGACGATGAATATGACGGTGATGACGAATAACCTATAAGGGCCGACTCCGGGAAAAGGAGCCGGCCCTTATAGATGTATGAAGGAGGTTGCTGTATTGAGCAGCGGAGTAATTGGTGTGGATGTTCTTCACTTTGGCACTACCGCCGTGTGGCGGAACGGGGGAGAACAAGTGTGGGGAGGAGGATGAGGATGGCAAGGAGCGACATGATAAGTCCGCCCATTGTGCCTGATGCCAGCGGGAACCAGAAACTTTCCTGTGTGTCACCGATTACGAACGGTATAAAGCCGAGCACGGTTGACAGCACCGTTAACATTATCGAGGTGATTTTCACTCTAAAGGCTTTGAGATAAAGCACACGCTTTGTGACGTGTGGATTCTTTCGGTGTAGCGAATTATATTCGTTGATTATGTAGATTGCCGCGTTGACCGTGATGCCACACAGCAGAATGAATGCGGCAAATCCGCCTTGGTCAAATTTGAGTTCAAACAGGTAGAAGGTGAGGAACACACCGATAAACGACACCGGAATAACAAAAACAATGGCCAACGGTTGCTTGAGCGAGTTGAATAGGATTGAGGAGATGAAGAAGATAATCAGCACCACAAGTGCCAAAAGCCAATATTGCCCGGAATTATTGCCATCGTTCCATGAGTATTTCGACACCTCCACGTTGTAGCCAAGAGGTAACGTTGGTTGATATTGGTCAACCATTCGCTGTTGCACTTTCTCGCCCTGAATCGGAGAGCCGATGTATTCATATTGCAGGTAGAGCACATATTCCTGGTCCTCTTTGACAATGTTGTGTGGTGTTTGCTGTTTGTCGATTGTGGCATAGTCGGAGAGTTTTGCCATGCGTTTACCGATAGTAATCGGCATATTTATCAGGCCCCATACATCGCGATTGTGGTCGCTTGATGATAGTTTAATGGCCTCAGTGCCATCTTTGCCTACAATTGATGTTGTGTGTATGTCGCTCCCGATTTCTTGTGTCAGCGCTGTGTATAAGTCGTTGACCGACAGACTGTCCTTTGCCAATCGGTTCTTGTCAAGGCCCAAATAGAATTCGGTGTAATCGTCTTTCCAATAGGTGATTTCCGAGTTGAGGTTAACCTCCTTGATGCGGTTGTGGGCGAGCAGAGAGTCTTGCAGTTGCAACGCGTAGTTGTAAAGTTGATCGTAGTTATACCCACGTATTTTGATGCGATAGCTACCGGCACTTTCGCGCACATCGTTGTTAAAGCCCTGGTCTTCCAATCCGTAGATGCTCCAACTACCTCCACCGAGGGTCAGAGCCTTTGATATGGCTTCCGCTTTGAGCGTGTAGGGATAGCCGTTATGCTGATATTTGGGCTTGAATTGCACTGTGATGCTTCCGCGGCGAGCGCTGTAGATTGAAGTCTGAAACTGTCGCACACCTTCGGCTGTGAGGAGATAGTTCTCCATTTTTGACATCAGCACATTCATCTGCTCGAGAGTTGAGCCGTTGGGTAAGGTGGCGTTAATGTACACCTCCGGCTCATCGTTGCTACGGTTGAAGTAACTTCCCTCATACACCTTCTCCACAAACAGGCGCAGTGTGCCGCCAAGAGCCTTATCCACAATCGGTTTTACCGATGTTTTGTAGAAATCCGAACCAAAGGTGGCATTATAGACCTTTGCCGGAGTGCTCTTGCTTTCAATCTTCTCCGGCAGCATGAAAATCGGCAGTCCGAAAGCTAAAATGAAGATGATATAAGTGATAGCGCGATAGCGACAGGTCCGGCCGACAATGGTTGCATATATCCGCATCAATCGTATCTGCATGCGTTTGCGCACACCTTTCGCGCTGACCGTTCGCGGCTTAAGGTGCAGGTGTTGCATTAACGCCGGCACAAGGAAGAGCGCCACAAACAGCGATATAACGAGGTTGATGATAACCACAAGTACGAAATCCTTGAGCATCAACATGGTGCGCTCATCCAGGAAGAACACCACCGACAAGGCGCCGAGAGTGGTTAGTGTTGCCGCCAACACAGCCGAGAATGCGTGAAGATTGTGTCGGCGCATAATGTGCTCCGTCATGACAATGATGTTGTCAATCACGAGGTTAAGCGATATTGTTATGCCGGCCAACGAATAGAGTTGTATCTCAATGCCACAGAAGTAGTAGACCAACATCGCTACAGCCATATTCAGTGCCAAACTGATGGTGATTAACAGTGTGTAGCGCGCACTCAGCGTGATGAGAATCACAAACACAAGGAGAATCAACACTGTCAATCCGGTGCGGAAATATATCTTGTCAAGTTCGGAGGAGATGCGCTCCGACGCATCATAGCTCAAGTTTAGTTGATAGCCCTCGGGGAGGTTGATTGAGGCCAATATGCGGCGTACCTGATTGCTGAGATCAAGCTGGTTGGCATTGTCGGCAGCAGTGATGTTGAGGTAGATGGAGTTGAGCGCATTAATACGGTAGTAGCCTGTGGGCTGAGCGTCAACGTGCGATGCCTTTGCTATTTTATCCAGCGTGATGATATAGCCGTTGTGATTGGTAACCACAATTTTCGACAGGTCAAGTGAATCGGCCTCGTTGGGGTGGCAGATAGCCAGGCGAATCCAACTTGATGCACTATCGTCAACTTTAGCTATGCCGATGAACTGTGTTTCGTAGTATTCTGCCAGAGCCGATTGTATGGTTGCTTGGTTGATGCCCAAGGCTGCAATCTGCTTGTTGTCATATTCGATACGCCACTCTTTAGGCGTGGCCCCCGACAGCTCCACACGTGCCACACCGGAGATCTGACTAAGCACAGGCTTGATGTTGCTTTCAGCATACGACATGATTGCCGACGGCGACACATCAGCGTTTACGGTGTATGACATAAAGGGTCGCGACGCATCGTTATCGGCTTGACGAACACTAATCTGTGGATATTTGGCATTTTGAGGCATGCTACCCCACGCTTGGCGCACCACCATGGCGGCATCGAAACGCGCCACCTGCATATCGGTGTTGCGGTCAAATTCAAGGTTTATGCGGCCATTGCCGTTTGACGATGTGGATTTTACATGTTTCACCCCCTCGATGCGCGAGAGCATTGATTCCAACTTGGAGGTGACATTCGATTCAACCACTCGCGCCGAGCTGCCCGGCACGCTGTAACTGACGGTGATGGCCGGCAGTATGTCCGACGGTGATAACTTGACCGGCAGGAGCGGCACAACGGCACATCCGAGCAGGGCAATCGCTATAAATATAACAATTACCGAAAACGATGATATGTGGTGCTTCTGCTCCATAGGTTATTAATGCGCGCCCATGAGATTATTAATGTACGCTCAAAAGATTATTAATGCACGCCCAAAGCGCGGTCGAATGAAACCGAAATCGGGCAATTCATCTCGAAGTCAAAGAGTGTGAGTTTGCGAATTTTGTAGTAGCTCAGCCAGTAGTTTTGCAATGCAGTGACATAGTTTGTGCTTGCGTCCTGTTGGCGATTGCGCGATAATGTGAGGCTGTTGATATCATCCTTGCCTATTGCAAAACGTTTGCACGTCTCCGCGTAGGCCATATCGGCAAGGTCAAGGGCTTCAACAGCACTTGCCACAAGGCGTTGCTGTGTGTTAAAGTCGTTGATGGTCATTATAACATCTTGCTCAACACTTAATTCATCTTGGCGAGCGGCAATTTGCGCCACATTAAGGGCATTTTGCGCAATGTGATAGTTTCCCTTGCGCACACCCCAGTCGACCAACGGTATTGACACCGACACGGTGACAAGGTCCTGTTGCAGCAGATTGCGATATGCATCCGAGAGTTTGTTTGCCACCTGGTTGAAACCGATACTGGCATTGACACTGGCATTGAAATGATATTGTGCACGAGTTTTGCTCACATCGCGCTGTGCTTCGAGAATGGTTTGTTTATCGCCCAACAGAGTCGGATTGTTCTCTTTGGCGTGGTTAAGTGCCACTTCAACGGGAATATCTATCAGCGACGGCTTGGCCGGGAGCACAATGTCAATTTCGGCATTTTTATCCATACCGAGGTAGGAAGCAAGCGCAAATGTGGTGCGTTTCACGCTGATTTGGGCATTCTCGAGCGTGTTTGAGGCGTTCACCTTATCTAACTGCAACGTTAGAAGGTCGGCTTGCGAGATGGCAGCAATTTGGTATCGACGTACACCAAGTTGATAAAGCGTGTCACACGATGCCAAATTCTCCTTTGCAAGTTTATATTGCGCTTGAGCAAGGGCCAATTCAAAGAAGTATGTGACAACCTCTTCCGACACGGTTTCCATGTTGTAGATGTATTCACGCTTCACTTTTTCGTATTTTAACGGCTCGATGCGCTTATCCCATTTGAATTGGTTATAGCCCAAGAGTTCTTGCTTATAACCTATGCGCACCGGTATGCTTGAAAACTGATTTGATGTTTCCAACCCGAAGTTGCGCATATAGTCGAGGTCGCTCTCCAAATACAACGAACCGCCGAGGAAATCAACATTTTGCGATGCTGTGAGGCCTCCCGATGCAGTGTAGATTTGCTGAGTGCGATATATATCGAGGTCTTGTTGTGAATCGTAGCGCTGAGTGATGTATCTGTAATATTGGGCCGGCATCAGCGACAGCGACACGCTTGGCAGGCGGTTAGCCTTGAAGGTGCGCCATTCCCAATATCCCGAGGCATATAGATTCTGATTTTTGAACGCGGTGAGAGAACTGTCGTTGGCCATCGTTACGGCTTGCTGCAGTGAGAGCGTAACTTTCTCGCCCGCCATAGCCACTATGCCCGGCAACAACAAGAATAGAGCGTTCAGGAAAATGCGTTTCATGATTGTTTATAATATACAAGTCGGTAAACAAGGGGGATAATAAATACACTCACCATGGTGCCCACAATCATCGAGCCGATGATGGCAACGGCAAGCGGACGTTGCAGTTCCGACCCCATATCTGAGGTGAACAACACCGGCACCATAGCAAAAATAGTGGTCAGCGATGTCATGATAATCGCTTTCAAACGGCGTTGGCCGGCGGTGTGGATAGCTTTCAATAGCGGTGTGCCGGCTTTGCGCAATTCGTTGATGGCGTCAAGTTTCAAAATCGTATCGTTAACAACAATACCACACGACACCACGATGCCTATTGCCGACATAAGGTTAAGCGTCTGACCGAACATCCACAGGAATACAAGTGCAAAAAATATGTCGAGAGGAATCTCCACGAGCACTATCAGCGGTTGCACGAAGCTCTCAAACTGTGCACACAAGATGAAATACATCATGAGCATCGACACCAACAGGATGATTATCAGCTCATTCATCATCTTTTGGTTTGAGAAAATGGAGCCGGTGAAATTTACGTCAAAATCACCGTTCGTAACGGTGGCTTCGCGAACCTTGTCCATCAACCCGCCGGCTTGCGATGCGTTACAGTCAAACGGCATCGGAATGTATTCGCCGGAACCGGTGGCCATAATTGATTTGAAGTCGCTGCTGCGCGATGTCTTTACCAATGTGTTGAGCGGCACTTCGTTAACCACTCCATCCTTGACGGACTTACCACGCACCAAGGTGGTGGAAAGCACTTCGTCGAGGCTTTGGCCGTTGTCGCTGATGTTCACGGGAATGTAATCCTGATATGAGCGCAGTGTGGCAGCGTTGCTCCCTTTAAATGCCGTGAGGAGAGTGCGTTGCACATCCGATGCATTGACGTTGTAGAGCGCCATTTTTTCGTTGTCGGGTGTTATGTTGATTTGTTGGCGCAGGGGTAGCGGTTGGATCTGTCGGTTGGTTGCTTTTACCACATCACCCTGCAAGCGGTCAGCTTTGTCAACAATTGAACGTGCATCGGACGTTTTCACCGTGAAGCGAGCTTCCAACGGCGGCTCGTCGGATGAGAACACCTTTTCAAACACATTCTCCGGTATGGTATACTCGATTGTGGCATTTGGATATTGCGCTGTGATAACATTCGTGAGCGAGTCTTTCAGCGGTTGCAGTTGTTTCACATTTTCAGCTCTGAAATACACTTCCGCCTCCGAAGCCGACAGGTCGCCGCTATTGGCAAGCATGAAATCCTGCATGCCGATATATGCAGAATTTTCGGCTGCTTTTACTTGTGTGGTCAAGAGGTCGACACGTCGGCGGTTCTCGTCGATGTTTATATTTTCGTTCCAATCAATGTGCATGATTGTCTCGGCGCTGTCAAGTGTGGGCATGCGCTGAATGTCGAGCACCCGGAACATCGGCACCACTCCAAGTAACACCACTATGATGCCTGCAACGGTAATGGCTTTGTGTGAGAAAATCCAATCCACCCCTTTGTCATACCATTTGGTGTGTATCCCGTCGGGTGTTGGCTTATATTTTTTTCGCGCCATCAGATTGTAGAGCACCGGTAGCAGCGTGATGCCCACAATGTAGGAAGCCGCCAATCCGGCTGTGATGGAAAATGCTTGGTCTGCAAATATGGCTCCGGCAATGCCGCTCATAAACACCAACGGCACAAACACAGCCACTGTTGTGAGCGATGAGCTAAGCATTGGGGTAATCATTTCGTTGGTGCCCTTCACGCAACTCTCATATAGCGGATGCCCGGCATGGCGAAACTGAGTGATGTTCTCGGCCACAATCACCGAGTTGTCGATCATCATGCCGACGGCGAGGATAAGTCCGGCCAGCGAGATGATGTTGAGCGACACGTGGAAGAAGTAAAATAGTAAAAACGTAATTACTATTGCAACGATGATTGTGATGCCGATGATAAACGGCAATCGCATATCGCGCATAAACAGGGCACACACCACGAATACCAAAATGAGGCCCAAAATGAGGTTTTGCTCAAGGTTGGAAATCGTGTAGTCGAGCAGTTCCGTTTGATTTCTGCTTTTACTAAATTTTATTTGAGGATACTGCTCGGTGAAATATTTGAGCGTGGTGTCAACTGCGCGTTCCATGTTGTCCATGCTCTCCGATGCCTGTTTTATAACGGCCATGGTCACAGCTCGGTGCCCGCCATACAGCGAATAGCCCGACGTGGTGTTCTCCACCAATGCCACGTCGCAAAAATCTCCGAGACTGTAGATGCGCTGATTTTTCATCAGCTGCACGTTTTTCACATCTTGCGGTGTGGTGAGTTGGTTGGAAATGTGAATGTTGTATTCGTAGTAGCCGTCGTGCACGGTCATGCTCGCCGGTTCGGCGTTGTTGGCCGAAAGTGCCGATTCAATTTCGCTGACGGTGATTCCGGCCGAGGCCATGCGCACATAATCGGGGACGATGCGCAATTGCTTGCCGGGCACTCCGGTAACATCAACCATGGCCACTTCGGGCAGCTGCTCCAACCGACGCCTAACGGTGTTTTCCGCCACTTCGCTTATTTCAAGAAATTGCTCGTTGTCGTCGGTGCCTGTCATGTTTATGTAGAGCACCGGGATGTCGGTGGCACTTGCTTTTATCGCTTTGGGGCGCGATAATGTCTTTGGCAGCGAGTTCATGGCACCATCGATTTTCTCATTGACTTCGATAAATGCCAGGTCGGTGCTTACGCCATAGTCCATGGTTAGATTTATCACTGCCGAGCCGTCGCGAGTTTCGCTTTTCAGTTCGCTCAACCCGTTGACTTGCAGCAGTTGTCGGCGCAACGGTGCCACCACGCTATTCTCGAGCTCACGGGCCGATGCATTGTCTTCACTCACTTGCACGGTGATGTGAGGTATGGCAACATCGGGTAGCAGCGACACCGGCAGAGTCATAAATGTGATGCAACCGAGTATCACCACTGCAAGGAATGCCATTAACACGGCAATCGGCCGTTTTAACAGAAAATCAACCATGGCGAACTGTTATTTTTTGATGGTTACGGGGCTTTCGTGGGCAAGGTTTTCGTTGCCTGATGTAATCACCTCCTGACCTTCCGTGAGGCCGTCTTCAATCACATAGCTGTCGATGTTTTCGAGTCCGGTGTGCACGTAGTTCCATATTGCTTTACCGTTCTCGTGGGTGAACACCACTTGGCGACCGGAACGCAACACCACAGCAGTTTTAGGCACCACGAGTTTGTTGCCCAACGAGCGATTAACGCTCACGCGTGCGTTCATGCCGTCGACCAATCCGCGAGAGCCGTTGATTTGCGCTTTTACGGTGATGTGGCCGGTTTCGTCGATTGTCGGATTTATTTCGATAATGCGCCCGGTGGTGGGGTCGCTATCGTTATACGGGGTGATGTTAACCGTGTTGCCAACAGCCACCAATGCCAATTCGCTTTCGAGCACCGGAAATTCAATGTCAAGTGCCGCATCGTCAATGATGCTGCAGGCAGCCTCGGATGTCGATGCCAATGTGTGTGCTTTCGCTTTCAGATTGGCCACAACTCCAGCGTAGGGCGCGCGCAAGGTGGCTTCCTCCAAGTCGCGCACAGTGGCATTATATGTGGCTTCGGTTTGCTCGAGATTGCTGCGTACACGTGCCAACTGCACAACATCGGCCGGAATCGACTCCATGTTTTCCGGATCATATCCTTGACCAATCAGCACATCTTTCATCTCCAACCGAGCCTGCTCAAGGGCCGCCTTCTGTTTCGCCTTTTCGTTTTCAAGTTTAAACATGTCGAGACGTGCGATGGCTTGCCCTTTGCTAACGCGTTGCCCGTTGTGCACATACACCTCGCTTACCACTTCAGCACTGCGGAAATACAGGTCGGCACTGCTGTGAGCTCTGATGTGACCATTGCTCACCACATTGTGATCAAACTCGCTGTAATGCAACACGGATGTGGTCACAACCGGAACCGTCACCGATTGGTTCTCGGTGGCAGTAGCATTGGCGTTATCATCATTCTTTTGCTGCTTATTGCAAGCTGCAAAACTACATGTCAAAAATGATAGAATAATCAGTTCAATATATTTCAAGTGTTTCATGCTATAACGTGGCATCAGTTTGTTGCGAAGTTACAAAAAGCGATTGAATCACACAAGTGAAAAGATGGTAAAATGCTGATTTTACCTATAGTTTGTTTTTTTTTGATTTCGTGCGGTTACACCATGCAATTTTAGCCAAAAATATGCAACGGTTATGCATTGATTGCTCATCATGCATAACCGTTGGTTATCTTAGGCGTTTAGTCGGATGTTGCCGGGCTACTCACTAAAAGTTCACCACATGAATCTGCTCGTCGGCCACCGAGAGCAGGAACACACGGTTGTTAGCCTCATCATAGAGCATGGAGTATGCTATAAAATTGAGATTTATTTTCAGCTTGGGAGTCCCGTCGTAGTCGTAGATTTCCACGGAATTGGGCTTGACATCCGGGGCGGTCGGGTCCACGCCTTTCATCGAAAGAAGCGCGAAACCGTTTTCACCACAATCAGCACCTACGTAATAAAATTGAGTGTTACCAACTTCACTGCTGCCAATGTATTTCTTTACTTGGCTGATTTTATGGTCGCTGACCGAAGCAATCCAAAATTTTTCAGTGCCCTGCCATGCACACACCATGTGACTGCTATTACCGGTAACTACACAATCGGGGCTTGACAGTTGTTGAGGTAATTCACTATCGGCTAAGTTGAGCGAATCGGTTACTTCTCCGGTTGTAATGTCCTGCAAGAAAACCACATGATCCGTTTGCACTTTGGTAACATAGCCAAGGTAAGGATAATCAACGGTAAACGGGTAGTTTATCGGAAGGATGTTATCGCCGAAATCGTCGGCTTTGCTGATGCCTGTGGCGGTTACATTAAACACACATCGTTTTACGTTATCAGCCACCATTATTTCCCGGCTGTTAAGTAACTCGGGAGCGACAAATTCATCGGGGCCTTCTCCCATTCTGCCGATTGAGTCAACCACATTGCCCGTTGAGGCATCCAAGCGGAATAACACCTTGTCGGTATTCCGGCTTAAAATGACCAACTCATTGTTATGCAAGCACCAACGGTCAACACTGAAAAGTGCCGTAGTGGGCAAAACCGTATCTGTTGCCGTGATTTCTTTTTCAAAATTAGTGTTGAGGGTGTAGGT
>CAZDIC010000031.1:0-11538 GCA_964505395.1 uncultured Alistipes sp.
CCGATAAAGTTGACCCAAATGAAGTTGGTTGTGGCGATGGAAAACGTGGCTTGATGGTTGTGGGGAAAATATAAACTAAAGAATACGTAATTAATCAATATATTATGTATACAGACCAATCTAAATTGTTGCTAATTGCAACCCTCTTTCTTGCATCTTTATCCGTTCAAAGTTGTAGCGATAGTGACCCCGGCAATGATGGCACACCGCACCAATATGCTGTTGTAGGTCATGTTGAAAAAGGCCCTTTTGTTCGGGGCTCATCGATTAGTGTTCAACCGCTGAATGCATCGTTAACGGCTGTTGGTACAATCTTCAACGGTGAGATTACCGATGATAAGGGTTCGTTTGACATTGGAACAATAGAACTCTCATCACCGTATGCTCGCCTCACCGGAGATGGCTACTTTTTCAATGAAGTACAAGGTTCACTCTCTTCCGGGACAATTAAACTAAACGCAATAGTTGATTTGTCAAATTCATCAACCGTTAACGTCAACCTTTTGACACACCTCAAGGCTGCTCGAATTCAAACTCTTGTGCATGACGGGAAATCATATAATGACGCTAATTCACAAGCGCAAAGAGAACTGCTTACCCAGTTTGGGTTGCAGCGTTTTGTCGACACGGATTTTTCGCAGGTAACCATATCCGATGGCTCGGATGCCGCCGCCGCCCTTATCGCTATTTCATCGCTTATTCTGGCCGACAGAAGTGAGGCTGAAATGACTCAATACATCTCAAACCTCAGCAATCAATTGGCCGAAAGTGGAGCGTTTAGTGCCGAAACCTTTAGTGAAATGGAGGATGATAAGGATTATATATCCGACAAACTCAATGTGATACCCCAGAACATTATCAACCGTTATCAAAATTTGGGGCAGACGGTTGAGGTTAAGAATATTGCATTGTTTATTGATTGGGATGGAGATGGTGTTGCCGGTAATGAAGTGTCGGATAATCCTGAAATCACATTCTCGCAAGATAGTGTTCATTTCCCAAAGGATGGCGGTGAAGTTACCATTACTGTTTCATCGAATATTGCGCTATGGCTTACGCCACGAGTAATTTATCCGAGTGATGTTGTGTCGTTCAATCCCTCATATGGAGATTTCTTTACCAGTGAAACTCTTTCGATGGAAACGAGTTTTGAAGATGGCAAGCTTACCATTAAGGGTGGCGCTAACAGAAGTGTAGTTTCAAGAAGTAGAAATGTAGAACTGTATGATGTATTCAGCAAGGTACAAGCTACTATTCCCGTGGTTTGGGATGCAGATCCAACCTACACTCCAACGTTGAGCGTAACCGGTGAAAATTTTCTTAGCGATTTTCAAGAACCGTTGGCTAATGCAGTGAGCTTGGATCGCTATTTGGATTTGGCTTATTGTGGCATTAATACGGGTTATAATTTTGCTGCTCCGCTACTTGCATCAAATGGCGATTTGACTACATTATGGAATAACGATTATCGAACTATTGGCTTGGCTTGCGAAATGATTAATGGCTTGGCGGAAAATTCGTATGAGTCGTACGCGAATGTTATGTCCACATATTTGGCAATACTTTACACTCCGATGATGGATAAATGGGGTGATTTGCCGTTGCTAACCCCTGAAAATCGTGGAAGCTACATAATTCAATTGGAGCGCTCATCTAAGGCTGCCATACAGAATTATTTAATTGAATATTTGCAAAAGGCTGTTAATGCTTGTGCGGATGGCAAATATAGTAATGAATATAAATGCGTTGATTTGATTAAGTTAACTAAAGATGTCCCATATCTCGCATTGGCTGATGTGTATATGCAACAAGGAAACTATGCCGATGCTTTTACTTATCTTAACAAGGTTGCAAGTAGCGGCCACTATTCTTTGAACAACTCATTGACCTTCAATACTTCGAATAAAGAAATTATATTTGGCTTGACCGATAGTTCCGATGCAACAAAGGTGCAACCGGTCTATACATTGAGCGATGTTTATCTAAAGATGGCCGAGTGTAAATGCCATCTTGGTGATGAAACCACTGCTAAAACGTATGTAAATAAGGTGGTCTCAGCTCATGATGCACTGTCGGCCACTTCAGGAACCGTTATTGACCGGATTAATGCCATTCGCAAACAGACCCGTTTGCCGCAATATTTCGCTTTCCTGAAGCGTAACAATCTTGCTGTAACACAGCTCAACTTGCAGAATTACCAATTGTTATGGCCCATTCCATCGGATGAGTTAATGTTAAACCCGGCATGTGACCAAAACCCAGGCTATTGAGGCGTCGGTGGAGAGGAGTTGGAAACAAGGGAAAAAATGTGTAATTTTGTAGAGTGGAAAAGAAAAAATAGACAATATGAAGACTCGTGAGGAATTAATAGATGATTTGCTGACATTGGCGTTTGCCGAGGATGTTGGCGATGGAGATGCAACAACATTGTCGACCATTCCGGCCGATGCTGTCGGCCGTCAACAGCTCATTGTAAAACAACCGGGCATTTTGGCCGGTGTTGAGGTGGCAAAGATGGTGTTCGACAAGTTTGATCCGACACTCAAAATGACCGTGTTTATCACTGACGGCACTCGTGTAAAGCCGGGCGATATTGCTTTCGTGGTTGAGGGTAAGACTCGTTCACTGTTGCAAACCGAGCGTATCATGCTCAACATTATGCAGCGCATGAGTGGTGTGGCCACAATGACCGACCTGTATCAGTCGCGCCTGGAAGGCTTGCACACAAAGGTGCTCGACACTCGCAAGACAACCCCGGGCATGCGTATGCTTGAAAAAGAGGCTGTGAAAATCGGTGGCGGTTGCAATCACCGTATCGGCTTGTTTGATATGATTCTCATCAAGGATAATCACGTGGATTTTGCCGGTGGTATTCCCCAAGCGGTAAATGCAGCCAAAAAGTGGTGTGCCGACAACCATAAGGACCTTAAGATTGAACTTGAGGTGCGCAATGAAGATGAAATCAACCGGGCACTTGCCGTTGGCGTAGACCGCATCATGCTCGATAATTTCACGCCTGAGCGCACGAAAGAAGCTGTTAAGCAGATTCGTAGCTATGTGGCTCCGGCAGAAACTTTAGCATCAGATGCTCACTGCCATTCGGGTAAGGATGTTGAAATTGAATCATCCGGTGGTATCACCCTCGAAACACTACGTGCTTATGGCGAATGTGGTGTAGACTTTATCTCGGTTGGCGCTTTAACCCACTCGGTTAAGGGCCTTGACATGAGTTTCAAAGCCTGCTAATCGCATTTCTCTACAATATAAACGAGGAGCCGACTCGATGCATTTGCATTTGTGTCGGCTCCTCGTTTATATTGCAGGCGAGTTACGCGCCCTTACGAGAGTTGTTGGAGAATGTCGGCCTTCATGAGCTCGGGCACGAGGCGGAATTCGGTGAGTAGGTCGGTGTAGTCGTAGCGATCGGCAAACGCTTTCGGGGCACCATAGCACTTCACGGCTACGTTGCTGTCTGCGTAGAAGCGTGCTATCTTTTCTCCGAAGCCACCGTCAAGGATGCCGTCTTCGACTGTTACCACCAACTTGTGGTCGGCCTTGAGGCTGTTGAGCAGGTCGGTGTCTACGCCCGACAGGAACCGCGGATTGATGAGGGTAGCATTAATGCCTTCGGCTTTGAGCAGTTCTGCGAGCGATTCTCCCATGCCGAAGAAGTTGCCGGCTGCGATTATAGCCACATCCTTTCCGCGATGCTCCACGGCAAATTTATTGATGTCGGAATAGTCGGTGGGGAAGGCTTTGCCACTCTTAGACACTTGGCAGCCGGGAACACGTATGGCCACGGGGTGATTGGTTTGATTCATTGCCCAATCGAGCATAGCCAGGTACTCCTCCTTGCAGGTGGGCGCCAGGTAGACCCATCCCGGAATGTTGGAAATGAGTGCGATGTCGTACCAGCCGAGGTGGGTAACATCGTTCATGCCGAGAATTGTGGCGTAGAAGATTGACAGCACCACCGGTGTGCCGTTCACTGCAACGTCTTGTGCCATCTGGTCGTAGGCGCGCTGAATGAACGAGCTTACAACTCCGAAACATGGGCGTGCTCCGGCCTTTGCCAAACCTGAAGCAAGAGCTACTGCCTCCTGTTCGGCAATGCCTACATCAATAAATTGACGGCCTGCAGCCTTACGGCGGTCGGGATAGAAGCCGATGACACCAGGGGTGCCGGCTGTGATGACGGTGGTTTTGCTGTCGGTTTTCATGCGCTCCAACATGTGCTGTGCGAAGATGTCACCATAGTCCTCGCCGGCTTCACCTGTCGGTTGGCCTGTGGCAAGGTCAAAGGGGCCGCTGAAGTGGTATTTCTCCTTTTCGAGTTCGGCCGGTGCGTAGCCTTTACCCTTTTCGGTGTGTATATGAACCACAACCGGATGGTCGATATCCTTCACTTCGCTGAAAGCCGTTATCAGGGCCTCAATGTTGTTGCCATCGGCCACGTAGCGGTAGTCCAAGCCCATGGCGTGGAATAGATTGTCCTTAGCCGCACCGTTAGTTTCGCGCAGTTGTCGGAGATTGTCGTATAGGCCACCGTGATTCTCGGCTATCGACATCTCGTTATCGTTGACAATAATAATCAAGTTGCTATGCAGTGTACCTGCAAAATTTAGCCCCTCAAGAGCTTCACCACCGCTCAGCGAGCCATCGCCAATCACGGCAATTACATTTTCTTTACCGCCCTTCAGGTCGCGACCGTAGGCAAGACCACTTGCCAGGCTCACCGAAGTGGAGGTGTGCCCGATGATGAAGTGGTCGTGTTCACTTTCGCTCGGTTCGGAATATCCGCTTACCTCTTCATAGCGGTTGGCATTGATGAATGCATCAATGCGGCCGGTAAGCATTTTGTGAACATACGATTGATGCGATACATCGTAAACTATCTTGTCTATAGGTGAGTTGAACACGTAGTGCAGGGCAATGGTAGCTTCAACCATGCCGAGATTCGGGCCCACGTGTCCACCGTGGTGACTCAGCTTTTCAAGCAGTGCTCCACGCAATTGTGATGCAAGTAGATTAAGCTCGCTGACCGACATTTTTTTGATGTCGGCAGGAGAATGTAATTCGTGTAGGTTCATATTGTGTCCTTTTTTTTAGCTGTTATATCTCTGCAAAGATAGCGAATCTTAGCTTAAGGATGGTTTACAAAATTGCGTTGAAGTTTACCATTTTTGCGGATGTAACGAGCCCGTATTAAGCGTTGATTACTCAAGCGGAAGCTTGCATAGCGACTCAATATAGTCGAGAATCTCGTTTTTGCCGCGACGGTCAACCGATGATGAACGGAACACCGGAGGCAACTCCTCCCATTGCTCCAATAGTTGGTTGCAGTAGCTTGTCGTGGCTGCTTTAGCGGCTGCGGCGCTCAGTTTGTCAAGCTTGGTAAACACAATGCAGAAGGGTACGGCATTTTCACCGAGCCACTGCATAAACTCCATATCGATGCGTTGCGGCTTGTGGCGCCCGTCGATGAGCAGAAACAAGCAGGTCATTTGCGGGCGTTTTAGGATGTATTCTTTTATGATGCGGGTAATTTCTTTGCGTCCCTCTTTGCTGCGTTGCGCATAACCATAGCCGGGCAGGTCAACAAGAAACCAGTCATCATTGACCAGGAAGTGATTTATAAGTAGCGTTTTGCCGGGTGTCGACGAGGTTTGTGCCAGGCTTTTTTGCCCGGTGAGCATGTTTATAAGTGAAGACTTGCCCACATTTGAGCGACCAATGAATGCAAATTCGTGGCGCATCTCCTTGGGGCATTTGTTTACATCGGTGTTGCTTATTACAAAGCGGGCAGAGTTAATAATCATGTTGTTGTGTGTATTTGTCAGACAAAATTACTCATTTCGCCCGAAATTGCCAAGCCACCTGTATATCTGTGTGTCGGAGGGACAATGGTGGGGCTGATGGGGGAACCTTGGCAAAAACGTTTATTTTTCGCAAATTGAGAATGTGAAATATTCCATTTGACAGACGAAGTCCTGACAGAATCCGTATTTTGCGGGGTCAAAGTCTCTGTAAGATTTGAATTTGTCGTCTAACCCTGAATATGCATCGGCCGTGCAAAAGTTTTTGGAGAATTTTTGAGTGTGACTCTGTCGCCATTCAGTACTGGTGACATGGTTTATTAATCTACCGAGGTTGCCATGGCGTAGAATTTCAGGCAATGGCGGTTCTACAAGTATGGCCATAATAGCGGCTGACTGTTTATCGATTGGCACAACAAGCTCTATTCCTGCTGCGCTCATAAATTCATTCGGATCTGCAAGAAATGTTGCAACCTCCGATTCGGAATTGTGGTCGGCCAGATATATAAAAGCCTCTATATCTGAATAAAATACCACCCCGAAATTGGGCTGTATAGGTATTGTTACCGAGTTGTAGTTAAAGTCGTAACTGTTGACGGCTGATAAAACGTTTTCAGCCGGATAGTCACACAGTTTACCTTCACTGTAGTGACGTGCAATGGTTTGAGGTCGTGGCAGTTTATTTTTCATCGCTTTATGTTGTCATAGGTTATCGGGTAGTAGCTTCGTACGAGTTGGCCGGCCCACTCATAATAATGCTCTTTTAAGAAGTTGAGTATGCGTTCCGATTTGAAAATCTCCATGCAAACTGCGCAGTTGCTATATGAGCAGTTGAAGCGCCAATTGGTGTTATCGTGAACAAATTTAAGAATGTTATGTGGACCTTCAGTGCGAATCCATACTTTTAAATGGTCCTCAAAAGCGCGTTCGTAAATGTCTTTTATGGGCTCAACATTGATGTTGCCCAAACGTAGTTGTGGAATTCTGGTGCACGATAGTCCGCAGCAGGCTAAGACATCGCCGTATGGAGTGATAGTAATTGATTGAAACATTGACGTGCATCCGAATCTCTTCGGAATGACTATGTCGCGATTTTTAATGTTGTTGCCGACCTTTTCTTCATTGCTGTAATCCACCCATTTGATGAGTTCTATATTGATGCGTTGTTCTTTCATAAGAGATAGAATAGTAGCATCGTTGAACAGCTCTTCTTGCGCCTTTGCATGCATATATTGTTGCTCAATGCGAATGATAGTAACAATGTGTAGTCGTGTAGCCGCCACAGCAGCATCACGAACACGTTTTACCGGAATCCATTCCGCATGATCATCTCCGGTGCTTAAAGTGACTGATTTCAGGCCGACATTTTTCAATCTTTGCAGTGTGTTGTAAGCTGTTTTGTAGGAGGTAGCCCAAAAACCATTTGTTACGATGTTGCAAATCAAACCTAAACTGTTGGCATATTCCAATATTTTGAATGCATCATCTTTGAGCAACATACATTCACCACCGGTCAGACAAATTTCGCGTAACGAATTGCCGTATGCCTCCATGCATTTGTCAACATAGCTCTTCATTTGGTCAAAGGTCATCATTTTGCCGTTGTGGGGGCGACATCCGAAGCAGCAATTCTTACATGATGCACAGCACCTAAATGTGGTCATGAGTGCTATGGAGTAGGGTTGTGATGGCTTAAATCGTATCATGTGAAGGGGTTATCTGAATTTTGTAATTCATTGCGATTGGTGGTAGCTGATTTGATGTATAACCGATAACTTTAATTGTGTTAACGGCACTGCAAATATACGATAAATCAATGAAACAAAGTCAGAGGCTGAGCCGCATTTCGTAGGGGTAATTGTTGTAATAGGGATATCATCACAACACAAAGACAACTCTCAAGCGTTTCAAGTGTTATGTTCCAATCAGAATCATTATATTTGCAATGTCAAATTTACACATGTCGGCTATCTTGTCGGGAAGTGTTTTATGATTTATAGCAATAGACTATGCAACAGAATAAAGCAAAATTTTACGTTGATTCAGATAAGTGCACCGGATGTGGCAAATGTGTAAACGTTTGTTCCGGCCAGGTGCTGAAATTGGTTGATGGACAGCCCGAGATTAAGGATTTCGACCGTTTCGGGTGGAGTGGCTGTTGGAAATGTCAACATTGTTTAGCCGTGTGCCCCGAAGCTGCCATAAGCATCTTGGGCAAACGCCCGGAAAATTCCTTGCCCCGACCGGATGCATCAATAGGTGAACAGATGGATCGACTTGTTGCCTATCGTCGCAGTTGTCGTCGCTATCTCGGGAAGAATGTCGACCGTAAGTTGATGGACCAAATCATTAAGGATATGGAGAATGTGCCGACAGGCGGTAATTCCATGACCTTGGAGATGACCATCATTGACGATATGGACGAGCTTGATCGCATTTGGCGGTTTGTCTATGATGGTATGGAGAAGAATGCTGCACGAGGTTATTACAGTTCGGGCATGAGCCGTTCAATGTATCAAACCATGAAGCGTTCGGAACAGGCGCTTCGCAAAGATGACCTGCTGTTTTGCGGTGCACCGCATCTGTTTATTGCTCACAAGCGAGCAAAGGGGCAGTGGGCACAGGACGATATTGCAGATTGCAACATTGCCGGCGCCTATTTTGAATTGATATGCAATGCTCACGGTCTTGGAACAACAATCATGAGTTATTCGGCGAGTGTGATTAACGATGTCCCCGGCGCACGTAAAATGCTTGGCATTCCCGATGACCATTACATGGGTCTTATTATCGGTTTTGGCTACCCGGAAATAGTGTACGCACGTGGTGTGCAGAAAGACCGTAGCAATAAGATTCATCGATTTACAAGTGATAAAAAATAGCAATCAAGTAAGACAAATAAAGGTATCAATAACAATGAAAGTATTATTAGTAAACGGTAGCCCACACCAAGATGGTAACACCTTTATAGCTTTAGATGAGATTGCAAAGCAATTAAAGGCTCAGAATATCGACAGTGAAATGTTATGGCTTGGCAATAAGCCGGCTCGTGGATGTATTGACTGTTGCACCTGTCGCCGACAAAATCTTGGAAGATGTGTATTTGACGACGATATGTGTAATGTCATTATCGATAAGATGGCCGAGTGTGATGCCATTGTGTTGGGAAGCCCGGTGTACTATGGTCAGCCGGCAGGACATCTTCTGTCGTTCCAACAGCGTATGTTGTTCTCCGGGGCCAAGTCATTTGAGAATAAGCCTGCAGCTGTTGTGTGTGTATGTCGACGTGGTGGCAGCTCTGCTGCGTTCCAAACTCTGCAAATGCCGTTCCAAATGTGTAATATGCCTATTGTGACATCTCAGTATTGGAATATTGTGTTCGGATGCAAAGAGGGTGAAGCCGCGCTTGATGTTGAGGGAATGCAAACTATGCGCACTCTTGCAAACAACATGGCTTGGCTTCTGAAAAAACTGCATAATGCACCGACAGATGCCACACCTGAGCGTGAGGACTACACAGCGATGAACTTCATAAGATAAAATCGCCGATAATAGTCAACAGTCATGCATGAACGCCTCAGATGCGTGCATGGGTGTAACAATAGCTTGTGTCGATGTCCATTTTCGGACATCGACACATTTGTAAATAGCTGATTATCAATTGCTATTGACATGGTTGTTTTTTTGTTTTTAATTTGTGGCAGAAAAACAACCGCACATGGATAAACAAATTGATAAACAAACGTTGCGCGCGGAAGCGCTGCGAAGATATACAAAATGGGGCATTGGCATAGGTGTTGCTGTTGTTGCCATTGTCCTTTTGCTGGTCAGCTTGCAGAAGAGCGTGCTTGAACGCGACTTGACCTTTGGCGAGGTCACCGAAGGCTCGCTTGACACATCGGTTGCTGCATCGGGAAAGGTCGTCCCGGCGTATGAGGAGATTATAAACTCGCCTGTGGATAGCCGCATCGTGGCAGTGTATGCGCAAGCCGGCGACAGCGTGAAAGAGGGTATGCCTCTTCTCGAGCTTGACCTGCAGTCGGCGCAAACAGAATACTCCAAAAAACTTGATGAACGTAGCATAAAGCAGAACGATATAAAACGCGAAAATCTTAATACCGCGACAGCCCTCAGCCAACTCGCGATGCAAATTAAAGTGAAGGAGATGGAGGTGCAGCGTTTGGCCGTTGAACTCACTAATGAATGTCGCCTTGACAGTCTTGGCTCCGGCACCGGAGAACGTGTACGTCAAGCAGAGACGTCGTTGGCCACCGGTCGCCTTGAACTGCAGCAGTTGCGCGAGAGATATGCTAACGACAAAAAGATACAGCAGGCCACCGAGCAAGCGCGTGCGTTGGAGCTCAGTGTGTTTGATAAAGATATTGAGTTGATGCGTCGCACTCTTGCCGATGGGCAGATACCCGCGCCTCATAGTGGCACCCTTACCTACATATCAACAGAGATTGGCAGTCGCGTGAGCGCAGGGCAGAAGGTTGCTGTAGTGTCTGACCTCAGTCAGTTTAGAATAGAAGGTCAGTTGCCCGATGGCTCGCGTGATCGTATATCTGTGGGCGCAAAGGTTTTGGTGAGCATTGGCAAGACAAAACTTGAAGGAACAGTCACAAATATTTCGCCACAATCCACGCAGAATCTCATCAGTTTCAGTGTGGCCCTTAACGAGCCTCGCAACAGTCGTCTACGTCCCGGCCTGAATTTGGAGATGCAAGTTGTCTACGGATACAAGGATAACGTTATCCTTGTGCCAAATGGGCCATACTTCCAAGGCCCGGGAAAATACGCCATGTTTGTGTGTGATAACGATGAGCAACTGGTGCGTCGTGAGGTCAAACTCGGCGACAGTAATCGCGAATATGTTGAGGTGATTGCCGGCCTAAAGCCGGGCGATAGGGTTGTCGTCAGTGATATGAGCGATTATGCAAAAAGCAAGAAACTGAAAATAAAAAAATAACAGAGAGAATAACAAGATAAATAACACGCTTCACATCGGCCCTTACTCATTAGCGATGGGGTCGGGGAGAGGCGACCAAACACGATAGAGTTATGTCAATAATCACCCTCGATGCAATAAACAAAGTTTACCGCACAAAAGAAATCGAAACTACCGCCCTCGAGAATATTAACCTCAGCGTTGAAAAGGGCGAATTTATAAGCGTTATGGGCCCATCGGGTTGTGGCAAGTCAACATTACTTAATATGATAGGTTTGCTTGACAAGCCGACATCCGGCCGGGTTAGCATCCTTGACACCGATTGTATCGGTATGGGTGACACCGCATTGGCTCATTTCCGTAATGCCAACATCGGTTTTGTGTTCCAAAGTTTCCATCTGATACCTTCGCTGAGTGTGGCGGCCAATGTGGAACTGCCGTTGATATATCGTCACGGCCTGTCGGCATCACAGCGTAAGGAGATGGTTGAGCAGGTGCTTGAACGTTTGGGTATGAGTCATCGCATAAAGCATCTTCCCACGCAGTTGTCGGGTGGCCAATGTCAACGTGTGGCCATCGCTCGCGCTATGATTGGTAAGCCGCAAATTATCCTTGCCGACGAGCCCACCGGTAATCTTGATTCCAAAATGGGTGCGGAGGTTATGGAATTGCTGCATCGCCTCAATCGTGAGGATGGCACAACAATCGTCATGGTGACCCACAACGAAGCCCAAGCGTGCGACACCGATCGCATTGTGCGATTCTTTGATGGCC
>CAZDIC010000032.1:0-11491 GCA_964505395.1 uncultured Alistipes sp.
GGCGGGCGCACATCACTCATGATGTATGCACCAAAACTACAAGGTCGGCGAGAAGAGGGGACAATAGAGCTGCGGCTTGTAGATGAAGCTCACATAACAACCTGAATCGGTGCAACTACTCGCCCAAATACTCCGCCATAGAGGTGGTGAAAATATTTCCGTAGGAATTTGTATTATAAACCGTGACATGCGAACCGGTTGTGGCGCGCGCCAAGTAATAATAAAGGTCGCGCACAGAAATGTCTGGGTCGGCATCGATCGTCTCCTGGAAGACTCGAGTGAAGGCATTTGAGAGCCAGATGCCCATATTGACATCTTTCATATCAGCTTTCGAAGGCTCGTAAGGCGTGGCAGCCGTCACTGCGAGCAAGCCGGGTATGCCGTCGCACGCCTCGCCAATGCTGCCGCTATAGCAGGCATCAACAGCCAATAAGAGCTTGCGGAAACGCTGCTCAGCTTTCATACGGCGAAAGATATCCGCAACCTCCTTACCCGTCACGGAGTTATAACTACCCCATGCCAAATGTCCATAGGTGCCATGACCGCACCAAAACACTATGACGTTATCTTGACTGCCCGACGGCAAAACCTTAGGCAACCGCTCGCTTGACTGACCCATCATAATCTTGGCAAAGTCATCGGGGGTGATGTCGTTGATGTGATAATCGACGTTGACATCGGTATAGACGTTCTCGCCGTCAGGGCGCACCCGCACCACGCCGGGATAGAGATTGTGCGAGTCGTAAGCAATGTTGTCGGCAATAATCAAAAGGATGTGCTCATCATCATAGCCGTGACGTTTCAAAAGCTGATACATGGCTAACGCATCGGCTTGGTGGCGATAATTGCCCCACGTGTCAGAGGTACCCACCACCACAGCATAGCGGTTGGCGAGCTTGCCATAGTCCACAGGGTCTTGAAGCGCCGTGAATTGCTGATATTTTGAAGTCTCCACATCCCAAGCCTGCAATGTGGAGGTTGTGCGCCCTGCCCCATCGGTCGAGAGATATTCCACTGTGGTGTAGGCTCCGTCTTTCAAAATCCAATGAGCGTAGGTGGTGTTAAGCACCGAAGCATGGTTGCGGGCATCGAAAGTCCAATCGCCGCTCACACCTGCCAAGTCTGGCAGAGCCCCCTGTTGCAACGCCACCAACGAGCGGCGCATATCGGCGGGCAACCAACCGGCATAGCACGCTTCTCTGCCATCCACCACACGGAGTATGGCATCGTTCAGCGACTCGCCCGCCACGCGCGCCGTCAGCGCATAAGCAACCAGCGAAACAGCATCATAAAGGTGCGCCTCGCCCGAGGTGGGCTCCTCGCCATAGCGAACAGCATAGGCACTGTTAAAGCCTGACATAGGGCTGGCACATGGCGCAACACCCTCGTAGCTGCTATGGGTGAGTTTCGACTTCAACTCATCAGCGTTCACCACATCGGTGCAGAGCAGCAATGGGAAGTCCACCAAACTCGATTTTGCTTTGATTTGCCCATATTCCTCGTCAAAGACCACCGCAGCCTGTCGGGTAGAGGGAGCAAAGAGCAACATCTCGACTTCGCTACTATGCCCCACGTGGACATTGATAGCTGAGCGCAGCTCATCATCGTCGTGATAGACATCCACGCGCTCCACATCAAGCCCCAACTCGGTGGCTTGATAGGCGAACCAGTCGCTATAACTCTTGCCATAAACGTCGTCGGAGGTCAAGAGACTGACGCGCGAGCACTCTGAAATAATGGCTTGCGTCAACAATATCTCACACTGAGTGATGTCAGATTGCGTTAAGTTCCACACGAAATCGTTGCCGGCATAGAGACGTTGCAGCTCCACCGAGGTCACTATGGGCAAGATGAGCGGCTTCTGGGTGGAGGCACATGCCTCGCCCGCCACCGCTGCCACGGTTGAAGAATATGGACCGACAATCGCCACCACCCCGGTGTCGGCAGCAGCATGATTTAGGCGGTCGGCTACATCAGCCGCCTCTTCGTCAATCCACTCTATCGACAAATCAATCTGTTTTGCCAAACCGCTTTGAGCCGAGCGGAAATTCTGCACAGCCCAATCCACATCGCGTTGCCACACGCGCTGCTGCGAGGCGGGCATCACCACGCAAAGACGGGCTGTGGAAACTTGGGGTTCAGCCACCTCGACATCATCGTCGCTGCATGACACACAAAGCGTAGCAGCCCCAAGAGTGAGCAAACTTGCCCAATTAACGAACCTCTTCATAAGCCTTCTCTTTTGCTAAAGCGGTGGCATAATATGCGTTTAAGCCATCAGCCCAATAGTCGGGATCACCATAATAGTCCTTATAGACATCGATGTCGTCATAGAATGAGTGATGCACAATCACCTCCACAGCATCTGCATTCTCAAGCCCCGCCTCAGTGTGAGCAGGCAGGGTGCCATCGGCAGCCCACCGGGTGAGCAGGGAGTTGACCATGCGGTCAAGGTGCAGCACCATCGAGAAGGGCACACGCCGGCTGTAAGCCGAAGCATCGACATCCATGCCACACACCAAGAGCGGCGAGAAAGTGCGGTCGCGCGTGTACTTATAAACCCCGCTGTTTGAGCCTCCGGCCACGGGGAAGATGAAGGCATCGGGATCTTCGAGCGCCATTTCATAGAGATCGACCAACGAGGCGGTCCACTTAAAGGCAGCATCTGCCATGGCAAAACCCGAGGCATCGGTGGCAAGATAATGCACCTGAGCGGTGCCACCGCCCTGATCATGATAACCGTCGCAGAAACCTGCAATCAACTCGCTCACCATGGCATCACCTTCGTAGGCAGCCATCACAAAAGCATCGGGCACCTCGCGCGCTAAGCACCCAACCAGATAAGAGGCTCCATAGCGGCGCACCTTAAACGTGGCTATGCCTTCGCCCGTAGGGGCTACACTGTCGCCCTCAACCAAAAGCACCTGCCGGTGATTGCCTAAGGGAAGGGTGAGCGATGAGAGGGCGGCGACATATTCTGACGAGCCTAAGAGGAGCAGGTGATTGTTGTCGTCGGCAGCTGCCAAATTGTTTTGCCATTGCGAGGCAAGCTGCTTGACATCATCGAGCGTGGAGGGGATGAGCACACTCAGCTCCACCTCGGGATGCTCCTCGGCGAACTGCATCACTCCGCGCATGATAAGGTCGTTGTACCCATTATCGCCCAAACCGGAGCTGGAAGCCACATAGGTCAACGTGGGCGGCAATGGGGCGGCAAGCTCTGCATCATCATCGTCGCTACATGCCACGGCAAAGGGCAGCAACGCGGTCAGCATGAGCGGAGCAGAAAGATTAGACCATCTCATGATTTATCTATAATTTACTTCAAATACGTATTGAGCACATACGACTTCACCGCAGCGGCCTTCGTGGGATTGATTGCCTCGATAATATCCCAAATGGGAGCCACCTGGAAGTCCACCATCACTAAGTTCTCATCTTTAGCCGTCGATGAACTCTCGAAGCACGCATACCACCGATCAAAAAGTGTTTCGTCGGTGAGGGGTTCGCACTTCGCGGCATATTGTTTCAGCTGGTTATTCAATGTCACACCCACGGAGCCTCCGCCCGACACTATGAAGTTGCCCTCGAAGCTCTGCTTAATATCGGTCCACGTTTTTTCATCGACAGATGTGTAGGTCTTGCGCTTAAAAAAGAGCACTTTGACGCTGACCGTGGCAATGACGCGCTCCACGGTGGTCGTCACATCGGTGCTCACCGTGAAGTAGTAATCTAACTTACCTCCCAACAAAGCACTGGTCACAATGTGGGTGCCGAATTTGCGCACAATCTCGGCCGGCGAGTCTTTTTTCACGGAGTTGGTGAAGGCACTGGTGGTGTTCCACTTCACTACATCCTCATCGTAGATATCAATATCGTTGTGAAAATAGGCTGTGCGCACACCACGCAAGTCACGACACCAAACGTAGAAGCGGTCTTTTTGCTCAGAGATTTGTTTGCCATATTCAACCGAGACCTTTGCCGAAGCCACTTTAATATCTACCGACCCTGTGACCTTGCCGCCAATCTCTTGCATCAAATTCTCACTGCTGATTGATTGAATGAAAGACATGTTGGTCACCGTGCTGTTGTCATAGCGTATGGCATTTGCGCCAAAATCGCTGCGCAACTTGGCGGCATTAAACACCTGTCCACGCACACCGGCAACGTCGGCATAGTCGGTCTTTAGGTCATAGCCCCACCCTACCCCAAAATGTTTGGGCAGGTCAATAGCGATGGATCCATTCTCCTCGCCCGCATCTTGATGGAGTGTAAGCTCCTGCGACTGTTCTGGCGAGGCTAACCGCAAGGTCGTTTGACGGGAGGTTTCTTCATCGTTCTGTTCTACATACAAAATGGGATACCCCTCGGGTGTGTAGCTAATGGTGACCCACGCTGCGTCGGTCGTTGCTTTACAACCTGCGGGATGGCTCACTTTGAGCGTATCTATGGTGCACGAAGCGTTATATGAAAGCTCCGTCCCGGTCAATAGACCGGCAATCTCGGTTGGAGCATCATCGTCAGAGCACGCTGATAGACCGATGCCGACCGTGATGAGTGACCCGATTATATATCTGTTTATATTCATGCGCTTAATAATATGAAACTTTTCTTGGATCTTCTATAATAACGGCTCCACATTGATCTTCATCGCTGGCTGCTCCTATAATATTTTTAGCAAATGGAGCACTAACTTCAACCTTTGTAACTGTAGATTTAATTCTAATAGTGCCACAAGAACAGCCATATCCTGACGTGCCGATAGCAGCAGACTGAAACAAATTATAGGCTTCTATCGAACCTCCGGAGAGAATAATATCTCCGCACGTAGAAATGTCCGTACAACCGATAGCAGCACCGTTCATATAACTTTCTGCATAAATATTACCGCCCTTGATTTCAATATTCCCACACACCTCCATTTGGGGGCAACCAATAGCTGCACAGAAATCTGCGACAGATTTGAGTGAACCATTACCTTGAATAATCAAATTGCCACTGCCGCATGCTATAGGCATCTCGTTGGATGAGCCATCGGCTAACGTAATCGTGACAGAGCCTTCGCATTGCAGGGATTCAGCTTTTACCCCATCAAGTGTAAGATTAGCGCCATTTTGACAATATATTTGGCTGGCTGTTCCATTTTTGAGCGTTGTGTGAATTCCGCCTTCAACAACCATATACCCATTGCGGAAATTGCTTATAGTGACATCTTTGTTTTCTGAATCGGTTGTGCCCGAACCACTGCCTGAACCGCCGGATGTGCCCGAACCACCCGTATTATCAGTTCCGCCGGATGTGCTGCCTTTGTCGGCAGGCCAGGCGGGAAAAGTTTTTGTTTGATAGAGGTCTTCAACACTTTGAGGCACAATGGTAACATCGCCCGAAGCATCGACATAAAGCTCTTCAATGGTTCCGGCAGAAAGATATTCAAACTCCTGCTTGGTAAACTTGCCATTCTTGGTGCGCTTAAACTTGCAAGGCTTTAGAGTGCTCGAACCTATAAAGAAACCGCTGTTGGTCGTTACCTTATTGATGGCACCGGAGTATATGGCTATAATGTTATTGTCAGGGTCTATTTCAGGTATTTTCTCCCAGCGCGCCCAAACTTCTTCGTCAATCTCGGGAATGGTCACCGACTTTGTGACAGTGGAGTTATAGGTGGGCGGCTCACTAAAGCCCGTTAAGAGATAAAGATCCGGACCGGTGTAGGTCTGATCATTTTTCGCATAGTATGACTTCTGGTAGGGTCCTATCATATACGCGCGCAAGTTGTTTTTTAGCTCTTCTGTGGGCATCAGCTCATAGATGGGCATCAACTCAACGTCAATCAATGCCACACTGCTGCTTGTTCCGTTTTGAAATGCTGTTACCCACTGTTTCATCTTTTGTGGGTCTTTAATCTTAGCCAAGAAGTTGGCAAAGGTTTCGCCGGGCGACACGGTGTAGACGTTATCACCGCCATAGGTCACTAAAGAAATGGTAGTGTTTGAAGCAATGGCGGATTCTGCATTAGATATATCCATTTCGCCCGTGACGTTGACAATTTTATTGCCGACACCCACTGCGGCGTAAATATCATTGCTTGACGAGCTATTGGTAACGTCAAGCTGCATTGACAGTTTCAATTCACCGCCCAACGAACCATGTGTGATGATGTGCGTGCCATATTTTTCAAGAAGCTTCGACATGATGCCGGCATCAGTGGGGCTCTTCTTGAAAGCTTCGCAAAGTTTATTGAAGGAATCTGTGAAAATATCATATCCTTTCTCCACGCTATAGCGAAGAACTCCGGGGCGAATTCGGCGGTCTTTCACTATATGCTGTATCTCTTCAATGGCATACTCATATTGATGGTCGCCGGTTGTATTGGTTTCATAGCCGGCTTCCACCGAGAACTTAAAGCCTGAGATGCCGACCTCAATGCCGGCATTAATTGACAACTGATTACTGAGTGCTGAGGTGCTCGTGCCGACCACCGACTCGAAGGTGGAATAATATCTATCTTCATCCATCACAGCATCCGGCTCGCCAATCTGATTGAGCACCGTGGTCAATTTGCTGAAGCTTATGGGCGAAGAATCAACCACATAATATTTAGCAGAAGAGCTTTGACGGAATACGTTAACGGCATATCCCACACCTCTTGTATATTCTAACACATTAGATAGTGACGACAGTTCGGCAGACTCGCTGCCGTTCTCATCGCTCCCAATTTGTTTCACTTTATAAATAACATCGCCTTGAGATTCATAATGAACCACAACATCGCCAACGCGGTCCACGCCATCGTCATTAGACTCCACAAAGAGCACAATAGAGGCTCCACTTGTGCCACTGCACGACAAAGGACCCGCCCAATCAGGATAATCGGTCACGGTCCAATCTCCGCCCAAAGTCTCCACTTCATAGAAAGTATCGACAGCGGGCAGATTTAGCTGTATTTCAGTGGGTTCGTCCGGAATTTCAGCTGTTACATCGTCTGATTTACACCCGGCAAAAGAACCTATCATTGCAGCTACAAGTGCTGGCACAAAAGACTTGAGACACGTCTTCATGGGCTATGATGTTTCTTAAAGGATTAGAAATAGTGCCGTATGCCCCATGTCAGGGCATACGGCTTGAAATATGAATCAGATTATTCTTCGAGCACCTTAGACGAATCTTCTATCGTTACAGTGCCGCAAATATCTTGGCTATATCCTTTGCCGATGGCTGATGTTGCTTCGCTATGCTTCCTTGCAATGAGACAATCTATGGTAGATTTAATCGTGATGTCACCACAAGTGCTCCAGCCGCCTGCGGTTCCGATAGCTGCTGCAAATTGACAACTTGCAGTGGACATTACGCTGCCGCCTGAGATAAGAATATTGCCGCAATAGCCTCCGGGGGCGCAACCAATGCCGGCACTGCTATAACGTGTGCCGTTATCTCGAGTATCGCCAGAGACGGCTTCAACCGAACCTCCGGTTATGGTTATATCGCCACAGCCACTCCAATTATCAAGACCATTGCCGTTGCCAATGCCACAACCGTAGGTAGATTTGGCAACAATTAATCCATTGTTAATTGTAATGTTTCCGCAATTATACTTTCCGGAAACATCTTTGCTCACCCGTCCACTGCCACCAATGCCGGCTCCGTAGGTTGATGTAGCTGTAATGGTGCCGTCGTTAATTATGATGTCACCACAGTCGGAAGTATTAGCCCCGATAGCCGCGCCATCGGTAGCCGTTGCATACAGTATACCATCTCCTTGAATGATCAAGGTTGTGCCCTTAGGTCCTGCCTGCAATGAACCAATTTCATTCTTTGCAAGTTGAACCAACGTAATGGTTGCAGACCCTTGACACGTCAGCTGGTCGCTAATTTTTACCACATCAAGAGAAACCGTGACATCGGGAGCCAAAGTAACCGACGTTGCCTTACCTGTAAGTGTTGCATTGAAATCAATGGGGGTTGACAAATCGTAATTAGTCAAGTCAATCTCAAATTCAGGCCATGCATCGAACGTCCTTGTGCTATAGAAGTCCGACTCCGTCTTTGGGGCAATCGTAACATCACCGGTGACATCAACATACAGCTCGGTGAGCGAGCTCTGATCTAATCGGTCAAATTCTTCAATCTTGATTGACCCATCTTTAGCACGCTTAAATTTGCAGGGGCGATGTGCATCCGAACCGACAAAGAAACCTCGGTCTGTGCCCACGCTGCCAATATTGCCGGAATAAATTGCTACCACATTGTGTTGGGGATCAATCTCGGGGATTGACTCCCAGCGAGCCATAACCTCAACGTCAATTTCGGGAATGGTCAACGTCTTAGAGATCTCGATCTTCGGGCCGTGCGCCAAGTCAAAGCCTTGCAAAACGTAGAGGTCGGGACCTTTGTAATCTACATCTGACGCATAGGCAGTTGTTTGGTATGCACCAATCATATAGTTGCGCAATGCGGTTCTCATGGCTTCAGTGGGCATCAACTCATAGATAGGGATGACCTCCATATCGATTACCGAGAGATTCTCTTCGTTCAAAATCTCTTCTTCCCACGCTGTCAGCTTGTCATGGTCTTTTACGGAGTTCATGAACTGTGCAAACGTGGTGTTAGGGCTGACGGTGTAGACATTCTTACCGCCATAGGTAACTAACGAGATTGTTGTATTATTGGCTATGGAAGACTCTTTGTTTGACATATTGAATTCACCATTAGCATTGACCACCTTCGAGCCTAATTCCAATGCTGCATGAATATCGCTACTCGACGAGTTATCGGTCACCTTCATTTGCATTGAGAGTTTCAACTCGCCACCAATGACACTGTGTACAATGATGTGGGTGCCGTAGGTATCCAATATGCTCTTCATTATGGTTTGGTTGCCGGGGGCTGCCTGCAATGCATCACACGCCTTGCGGAATGCTCGCTGATAAACGTCAACCGTTTCACTCGGATTTTCAACCAAGTATCTCAATACGCCGGGGCGGAGATAGCGCGACTTAACCACATGCTGAATTTCTTCGATGGCGTATTCATATCGGTCACTGCCATTTGACGTAGAGCTATAGCCACCTTCGACGTTCAACTTGAAGGCACTTACACCGACTTCAATGCCGGCATTGATCGCCAACTGATTGCTCAAAGCTGATGTGGTGCTGCCGGTCACCGACTCGGTGCGAGAATAGTAGCGAGCTTCATCCATCATGGCATCAGATTCGCCAATCTCTTGGAGTCTTGTTTTAAGTCTCTTAAAATTGATTGGGGTGCTGGCGCTCATATAATACTTAGAGTCTTTACTCACCTTAAAAACGTTGGTGGTGTAACCTACGCCATAGGTCAACTTCAGGTCGCCGGCATTTAATTCTGTTGCCAGTTCTGAGTTTTGATCAGATGACAGTTGGGTTACTTTGTAGCGTTGGTCTCCACTTTTTTCATAGTGGACAACAACTTCACCGGTGCGGTCGATGCCCTCATCATTGATCTCGACAAAAAGCACAAGAGAATCGCCCGCATTGCCGCTCTCGTCCATAGGTGCAGCCCAATCGGGATATTCGGTGACCGTCCACGCCTCATTTAGCGTTTGAATTTCTTGGAAGCTATTGTTGGTAGGTGCCTCGACCGTAATCACCTCGGTAAGCACCTCTTGTTTTGACGAATCGTCTGAGTCGCTACACCCCACTAAGCCTACAGCAAGGGGTGCAATGAGTGCCAATATGGCTAATTTCATTTTCGGTTTCATGGGTAAAGTTATTTAATTTCTGAACGAGTAACGGGTATTTCATCGTAGTACATACGATTTATGTAGTTGTTGAACTTCGCCTGGATGTCAAACGGAAAGACCGAAGAAATCGGTGTCAAGACGAAGCTAAGCAACTCATACTTTCGCTCATCGCGAAGTGATGCCAACCAAGTTTGTGTGGCTTCGTCGTCAAGCGTTCCGTCTTCAACGGCTGTGGTCAAGGCAATAGCGTCACCGCCCTTCACCGAGAACTTTTCAATCTTCTCTTGGTTGAGGGAGTTGTAGGCATTCTCATACTTGGCATCTGCTTTCAAATTAAACTTCGAAGCATATCCAAATTCTACCGCGGCTTCTACTCCCAATGAGTCAAGTGCATTCTCTGTAACTGAAGACAAGAAATAGTCGTAGAAGCCTCCTAAATACGACTGCAAAATGATGTGCGTGCCGTAACGATTGATGAAGTTTCGTATCGACTCATCACTGCCACCACTATTTATGACTTTGGCGCGTTCATTGGCAAAATCTGCTGTGTATAACTCTGCGGTAAGGAAATCTTCGGTATCAAATTGATTGAGATAGACCGTACATTCTTGGTATTTACCTCTTATGCGGCAAAAAATGCGCTTGGAGTTATTTAACGCTGTCTTACCAAAGGAGCCTTGCAAGTCGAGACTAAAGGAATTGTAATTGGCATCGACATTAAGTGAGGCACTCATGTTGTCAGCAAGGTCTGTGCCACTCTCACCGTAATAATACGACAAATCACTCGAAGAAGATTTTTCAATACGATAGGCATCCGAATCATAGTTGTTCAGTTTTTGGCTATTGATGACCTGATCTTTAATGCCTCTTGAGTCCATGTAGGTGCGAATGTCAAAGCTCCAACCTACGGCATAGATGCGCAGTAATGAGGGTGTTGATTGGTCGTCAGATTGCGTTACGGTAACACTGCGGGTGGTGCCATCTTTGTATCGAAGCGAGAGGATGCCCTCACGACTATTCCGGCTGTTGCTTTCTACATAGAGACGGATTTCGTCTGAAGCAGTGCCCTCTGTCTTGACCGGTGTAATCCACTCGGGGCTCTGCTCTATGCTCCAGTCAGAGGTTTCATTGTTTGACAGCGTGTAGAAGTCGCTGTTTCCGTTGATGGACAAAAGGTCTGTGGCAGTCGTCGTATCGACTGCGTCCGTCTCATCTGAACATGACGAGAGGGAAAGGGCAGTTACTAATGGGATAACCAAGAGCTGTCTCATTTTGCAAAACGCTGTTCGTTTCATAGTTTCTTATGTTATTTGGTATTATTCACAATCTCTGCGGTTAGATGTTTTTGACGCAAATAAGTGGTATCTACGCGACAAAAATAGTCATTATCGCTCCTCGTTGCAACAACAAATGCTAAAAATGTCTATTTCTATAAGTTTCCAACAGCGAATTATTATAATTTTAACGTGTTTTTTACTCCACAATGAGGTTCTATATGGTACACTTGCAAAACGTTTTTCTATGGTACTGCGGCGATAAACCTAAAGATGAGTGAGAAAGAATGATGAAGGGAGGTGGAGAACACTTGACCTAAATAGAAATCGCCCCGCAGGCTCTCTTACAGAGCTTGCGGGGCGATGATTTATGGGGTATTCGATTAGAAATCGAGGCTCTTGCGCGGAGCGGTGAAGACGCGGTTGAAGTCGTCGCGGCTGCCAACTACGAGGTTGTCGAAGTCGCGCTGACCGGTACCGGCGGGGATGAGGTGACCGCAGA
>CAZDIC010000033.1:0-11450 GCA_964505395.1 uncultured Alistipes sp.
TCAAATGCCACCGACAGACCTTTCTGACCGGAAGCAAGGTTACGGCGATAGAATGCATTTGATTCGGCAGCTGTAGAGAATCCGGCATACTGACGGATGGTCCACGGACGAATAGCATACATGCCGCTATACGGGCCACGCAAGAACGGGGGAAGACCTGCAACATAGTCGAGGTGTTCCATTCCTTCGAGGTCATTCTTTGTGTAAATCGGTTTTACGGGAATCAGCTCGGGTGTGAGCCAATCCTCACCCGCCGCCGGAGCGGCTACAGTCGATGCGCCAAAGGCATCGGCAATGATGTTTATGTTTTTGAAATCGGGTTTCATGGCTTACTATTTTAAAAGACGCTGATTAAACTGCTGAAGTGTTTCAAGCACGTTGCTACGCACATGAATGAAATTCTCGATGCCAACGGCCTTGAGGTCGTCGGTGCAAGCCGGAGCTCCGGCAACAACAAATTCCGCTCTGCCGTTGAGGAGTTTGAAAGCCTCGGGAGCGAATTCTGCATATTCATCATCAGATGAGCAGAGCACAACAATGTCGGCTCCCTTTTCCATAGCTGCATTTACGCCCTCTTCAACCGTGTTGAAACCGATATTATCGAGGATTTCATAACCGGCGCAACCAAAGAAGTTTGATGAGAATTGAGCACGTGCCAAACGCATTGCCAAGTTACCGATAGTAAGCATGAATGCCTTCGGACGATTAGCGGCATGTTCGGTAGCCAGACGCAAGGCTTCGAAATCGCTTGCCTGACGATCGGTGTGCAGTGCCTTTGAGCTATCGCCTTCAGCAGCGCATCCACATGACTTTTCGTTCTTCTTGCAACCGCAATCTTCAATCTTGCCGGCTGCCATTTCGTTGAAGTTAGGATACTGGTTCGAGCCGAGAAGAATCTCCTTACGACGAGCCATATCCTGATGACGCTTAACCGATGACTCGTTAACAGCCTTCTGCACATCTCCGGCATTAACAGCTGCCACAAAGCCACCCTTCTCTTCAACTTCAAGGAAGAGTTTCCATGCCTCTTGAGCCAACGACACTGTGAGAGTCTCAACATAGTAAGAACCTCCGGCCGGGTCAACAACTTTGTCCAAATGGCTCTCCTCTTTCAGCAACAATTGCTGGTTGCGTGCGATACGCTCTGAGAATTCATCCGGAGTTTTATAGGGGGTGTCAAACGGAGTAACAGTGATTGAATCAACACCTGCCAATGCTGCTGACATAGCCTCGGTTTGGCTGCGGAGCAAGTTAACATGAGCGTCAAAGATGGTTTGGTTGAAACGCGATGTAATAGCGTGAGCCATCATCTTGCAAGCGCCCTTGTCGGCCGGTTTATATTGGTCAACAATCTGAGCCCACAACATGCGAGCGGCACGGAACTTGGCCAACTCCATGAAGTAGTTCGACGAGATGCCCATGTTGAATTTAATGCGATTGGCAACTTCGTCGGCAGCAACACCGGCCTCGGTGAGGAGTGTCAACCATTCTGCGCCCCATGCCAATGCATAGCCTAATTCCTGGAAGATGTAAGCTCCTGAATTGTTGAAAAGCACCGAGTCAACACCCAAGCAACGCAATGCCGGGACATCCTTAACGATGGCCAAAATCTCTTTTGCATCAGCCACCATAGCAGCGGCATCAACATCAACACCGTGACGGAAAGCTCTCTTCAACGGGTTGAAGTCAATCGAACCATGGAAAGTTTTCTCTGCACCGTTTTGTTTCAAATAAGCCACCAATGCTGTTGCAAGCTCTTTGGCCTTGCGCGGGCAGCAATTGAAATTCAGTTCAACTTTTTCCAAGTCAATACCCTTCAGGGCTGTGGCAATGGTGTCGGCATTATACTCGGCAAGGTTAAAACCGAGAGCATTAACACCTTTGCCCAACACATCGATAGCTGTTTTATTAGCCTCGGCTGCATCGGTAGCGAGAATATCCTGGCGAGTCAGCCAATGGTTATTGTCGCGTGTGCCACGAACATAGGGGAATTCACCCGGAAGGGTGTTGGTTGTTTTGAGGTCAGCAATGTCGCCACGCTGATACATAGGCTGCACATTGAAGCCCTCGTTTGTACGCCACACGAGTTTTTTCTCAAAGGGAACGCCTTTCAAATCAGCGTCAACCTTTGCGCGCCATGTCTCATAGCTCACAGGCGGAAACTGTGTGAACAGTTTTTCTTTATTATTTGCCATGATATAATTAAAAAAGTTTAGGTTATATGTCTACATGGTTATTAGCGTGATGTGTCATGCTTACCACTGACTGTCAGAGAGAATCGCGTGGCAACAATCGGTCATCGCTTCTACGTAGCAAATTTACAAAATCTAAATGTAAGGACCGCGTTTTGTGACCTTTTTTTTAGTATCAAAAGTATTTTTGACTATCGGAGCCATTTCACTTACCTCGCAAAGGCTCGTAAACGCGTTCACCAATCTGCATAGCAAGCTGTTTGCCAAACTCTTGCCACTTCTGCATCTGCTCCATAAACTGATACACCTGAGCAATGTCATAGTCGGCCGAACCGGACGTTACGGTCTGTATTTTATGTCGCAGGTCGTTGACAAAGCAACGCGCCATGTCGTATTTCAAAGCTATAAGTGCACGTGGCACCAAATCGTCCAAGCGGTCACGCTCCGATTCCACTTTTGTGCCCTTAAAATAGATTTTACTGAGTTGATGTTTTTCAATTACCAAGTCGGCCACAACCGAGCGCACCACATCGTCGGGATGCGACAGCAGATGTTTCTCCAAATATCCCTGTGCAAAATCGGCCAACGCATCGGCATAAGCCTCGGCGGCACGCTCCTGCAATTTTGTTTCGGCGATATTAATTTCTTCGGTGGTGTGAGCCGTGCGAGCTATTTCATCACGTCCCTGCGCAATCACGTTATCGCGCACCATCACAGCCTTCTCCACCTGCACTTGAAGGTCTGAATTCCACGAACCGTTACGCAACGCCAATGCCTCTTCATAGATGTGTTGATACACCGGGTTAGTGAAGTTCACATTGTCAACGGCCAGGTCGTCGTGCACAAAATCAATCACCTTAATCGGCGCACCGTCGGCATCACAACCGAAGTCCGCGCCCAAATCCATCATACCGAACTTCAGCAACAAACGGAGCAACGCACGTTCTTGCGGAGCAAGCATTTTTGCATGACTGTCGCTGCCACTAAACACAGCCTCGGTGATAGCTGCAGTTACCGGGATAACATCCGTCTCAGGTTCATCCGGCACCGGTTGATTTGCCGGTGTCTCACCGGGCACCTCTCCCCCATCGGTTAAAGGTTGCGCTGATGGCCCGTTCTGCGAATCAGTCGAGCCTGTCGCGCCCTCGGAAGTCGGCGTAGGCTGTTCCGTTGTCGGTGGATTGTCAATGCTTCTCACTGCGGCCTGACGGGCATTGTTGCGGGCATTTGTCTCAATCAGTTGGGCAATGTAGACCTTAACCTGCTTGAGCAACACCTTCTCATCAATGCCAAACGACAGGCTACACTCTTTGACGTAGAGTGTGCGCGTTATTTCATTCGGGATGTTAGCGATTGACTGCAGAATGCTACCCACAACCTTTGAGCGCTTTATCGGATCGTTCTTGCAGTCCTTGAGCAGAATATCAATCTTGAAGTTGATAAAATCCACCTCATGCTCAGCCAGATACTCCTCAATTTCAGAGGTTGAATGGCTTTGAGCAAACGAGTCGGGGTCATCACCGTCAGGCAACAATACAACCTTAATGTTCAAGCCCTCGGCAAGAAGCAGGTCAATGCCTCGCAACGAGGCCTTGATGCCGGCAGGGTCACTGTCGTAAATTACTGTAACATTCTCGGTGAAGCGGTGAATCAATCGCACCTGCCCCTGCGTGAGCGACGTACCGGAGGAGGCCACGACATTCTCCACACCCTGCTGGTGCATGGATATAACATCCATATACCCCTCAACCAAGATACATTTATCCTTCTTTACTATCGCTTGCTTGGCTTGATACAAGCCGTAGAGCTCACGACTTTTGGAGTAAATCAGCGATTCGGGTGAATTGATATATTTTGCTATCTCCTTCGACGAACTGAGTGTGCGCCCGCCAAACGCCACCACCTTACCTGAGATGGTGAACACAGGATACATCACACGCGCCTTAAAGCGGTCGTAGACATTTCCACGTTCGCCACGTCCACACAGCCCGGTGTCAACCAGATATTTCTCGTTATATCCGGCTTCCAACGCAGCCTTTAGCAGGTCGTCTCGCTTATCAAGAGAATATCCCAGATGAAAACGTGATACAGCCCATTCGTTGATGCCTCGCTCACGGAAATATGCCATACCGATGTTCTGCCCGTCAGGTGTTTCCGCCATATTCTTCTCGAAATGTTTCATGGCGAAATCGTTGACGGCAAGCATCGAAGCGCGCTCGTTCATCTCCTGACGTTCGGCATCGGTGACATCATGCTCTTGGATCTCAATATGGTATTTATTTGCAAGGTAGCGAAGAGCCTCCCAATAGGTCATCTGCTCATGCTCCATGATAAAGTTCACGGGGCTGCCACCCTTGCCGCAACTAAAGCACTTACAAATGCCCTTTGCGCGCGAAACATGAAACGACGGAGTGCGCTCATTGTGAAACGGGCACAAGCCAACGTAGCCCGCACCACTGCGGCGCAGGTGCACGAAATCGCTCACAACCTCCACAATGTCGGCCGTGTCGATGATGCGTTGAACGGTTTCTCTATCGATTTTTTTCATGCAATACCATCTATCGAAGCCCGGGAACAGACCTCGACAATTCACAACAAAATTACACAAAAACAACCGTCCGACAAAATAATCGTCTTGCTATTGTGTAACGTCTAACAGCTTTCACCTTTACTAAATTAAGGATTAGCTTATTACGTCACCACAACGGAAACGACACCATCTGCCGAACGGTCGGAATGAAGAAAGTTACAGAATCATTTTGAGAAAATGCGCGAGAGATATTTTTCGTAAACGGTTTGCAACAATTCCCAGAAGTTGGGCACAAAGAGCGAACCGATTACAGCATTAACAGCCATACCAAACACCACGGCAGTGCCAAGACTAACACGACTTTCAGCTCCGGCACCGGTAGCAAACAGCATCGGCATAACGCCGAACACAAAGGCCAACGAAGTCATCATAATCGGACGGAAACGCACAATGCCACCCTGCTTGGCAGCCTCGCGTATCGGCATGCCCGACCGACGATAGTCAACGGCAAACTCCACAATCAAAATTGCGTTCTTAGCGGCTAACCCAAGTAACAGGATAATACCTATTTGAGTGTAGATGCCTATGCTTTGGTTCATGAAATAGCAACCCAAAATGGTGCCGAGGATGGCCGTTGGCATAGTGATAATCACAGCAATCGGGTCGGTCCAACTTTCATATTGAGCAGCCAACACCAAAATGGTCATAATGACAGCGAAGAGCAATACGGCATTTACGGTTGTGCCCGATTCGGTTTCCTGCAGTGCCTCTCCGGTCCAAGCATAGCCAAAATTGTTTCCGGCAACCTCGGTCACAATGTTCTCCATCGTCTTAATTGCCTCCGATGAGCTGACATGAGGCGAGGCCGTGGCGGTGAGCGAAGCGGTTTCATACATATTGTAACGACTGATTGAGGCCGAACCCATCACCGATTCCACGTCAATAAACGAGGAGAATGGCACCATTTCGCCGTTGCTGTTTTTCACCGTGAGACTGCCTATGTCGGATATATTGCTGCGAGCATTCCCGGCGGCAGCGATATTCACCTGATATACATTCCCAAACTTCACAAAATCGTTCACGTAAGCGCCACCCACATAATTGGAGAGCGTGGCAAATATATCCGAGATGTTAAGCCCCATCAGTTCCACCTTGTCGCGGTTGACCGAAACACGAAACTGAGGCACCTCACCCTCATAAAGCGATTGCACCTGAGCAATGCTCTCTGCGTTGTGTGCCCGAGCCTGAATGTCGCGAAGCACCTGCATCAACTCCTTAGGCCCTCGGGAATTAATATCAAGCAACTGCATCTGCAAGCCCGACGACATACCCAAGCCTGGGATGGCAGGAGGATTAATGGCAAAAGTTACAGCCTCCTGAATGGGTGCGCACGCCTCATCAACGCGTTTAATCACCGCATCTACGCCATGCGACTTTCCCTTACGTTCCTTCCAAGGCTTGAGCATCACAAACATCGAACCCAAGTTGCTGCCGGAGCCTCCGGCAAGAAATGAGAAGCCGGATAGTTCTATGACATCAGCCACCTCGGGCATGGATTGAATTATCTCCGACACCTCACTCACCACCTTATCG
This sequence comes from uncultured Alistipes sp., assembly GCA_964505395.1. Classification (GTDB taxonomy): domain Bacteria; phylum Bacteroidota; class Bacteroidia; order Bacteroidales; family Muribaculaceae; genus UBA7173. Next base: position 6,316 of record CAZDIC010000033.1, read on the forward strand.
GTACGTTCCAACGATGCGCCGGTTGGCAACTGCACCGATGCCATAAAATAACCCATATCCTCCTGTGGTACATAGCTTGTAGGCCATCTGGAGAAGCCCCACACAGCGGCTACACAAAGAAGAATATAACACCCGAGAGCCACCCACGGGCGTTTTAGAAAGGCTGTCACAGTTGTGGCATACGCACCGGCCACCTTACCCCAACCGAAATTAAACCACCTAAACAGCAGGGCCTTGCTCGGCTCCTGTTTACGCAAAAACAGGGCACACATGGCCGGTGTAAAGGTTAGAGCATTAAAGCCGGAAAACGCTGTTGACACGGCAATGGTCAGTGCAAATTGCTTGTAAAGCTCACCGGTAATACCTGAGATAAATGCTGTGGGAATAAACACCGATAGAAGCACCAACACCTCACCGACCACAGGTCCTTGCAACTCGCGCATCGCCTTTATTGCCGCCTCACGTGGCGACAATTTACCCTCATCAACAAGTCGTGCGCACCCCTCAACCACCACAATGGCATCATCGACCACAATAGCAATGGCAAGCACCAAGCCGAAGAGTGTGAGCGTGTTGAGCGTAAACCCGAGCAATTTCATCACCGCAAACGTGGCTATCAACGACACCGGAATGGTTATCATCGGTATAATTACCGCCCGCCAATTCTGCAGGAAAAGCATAATCACCAGCATAACAATCAACGTTGTTTCGGCAAACGTGACCAACACTTCATCAATTGAAGCGTTCACAAACTCGGTTGTATTCATCAGAATTCGGCAATGCACACCCGGTGGCAGATATTGTTCCAAATTTTTCAGTTCAGTCTCAACCTCTTTTGCCACAGAGAGCGCATTCGCATCCGACCGCTGATAGATGCCTATCAAACCGGCCGCACGGCCCGACACACGCGATATATTACTGTAACTCTTGCTACCAAGTTCCACACGTGCCACATCCTTAAGCCGCAGTAGATTCCCGGCTGCATCGGTTTTTATAATAATGTTGCCAAACTCGGTGGCTGAAGTCAAACGACCGGGTGAGGTCAAGGTGACCTGAAATGCCACCGGAGTTGACAGCGGCTCACTGCCAACCGCACCGGCCGACACCTCCATGTTTTGCGCCTCAATGGCGGCCTTCACATCGGCTGTGGAAACGCCACGAATATTCATCAGCTCCGGATCGAGCCAAACACGCATGCTGTAATCGCCGGCGCCAAACACCGTGACACCGCCCACCCCTTCAAGACGCGACAATGGGTCGGTAATGTGCAATTTGGCGTAGTTCGTAAGGTATAATGCATCGTAACGCTCAGGGTCATCACTCTCAAGCGCCACAAACAGCAGGATATTGGTTGACTCGGAGCTGACTGTTATTCCCTGCTCGGTCACCGCCGATGGCAAGCGATGCGATGCACGATTCACAAGATTTTGCACTTTTACCGTAGCGTCGTTAAGGTCTGTGCCGTTCTCGAATGTAACGGTAAGATTATATGTGCCGTCAGAGCCTGACGTTGAACTCATGTACATCATCCCCTCCACACCGTTCACATTCTGCTCAATGAGCATACCCACGGTCTCGGCCACGGTTTGAGCATTTGCTCCGGGATATGTGGCCGACACCTGCACCGTTGGAGGGGAAATATTCGGATACTGTGCAATAGGCAAAGTTTTTATAGTAATCACACCCACAAGAATCATCAATATAGCCAACACGGTGGCAAATATCGGACGGTCAATAAAGAATCGCGAGAACATAACAACTTGATTTTAGCATTTACACATCACTTTTTCACGGCATCAGTACCGGAAACCGGTTTCACCTTGGCCCCGTCGCGCACCTTCAGCAACGCATCAGTCACATAGCGCGCTGTGGGGTGAATGCCTGAAGTTATCACTCGCAAAGAATCGTGATAGAGTTCGCCAACCTCAACCGGAGTGTAAACCACAGTGTTTGAATCGTTGACAGTGTAAAGATAGTGACCCAATTGGTCGGTACCCAACGAAGCATCATTCACCAAAAGGGCATGCGGAGAAACGGCATAAGGGAGTTGTACCACGGCAAACATGCCACTTCGCAACTCATTGTCCGGATTGTCAACTATCAAGCGTAAGGTTACCGTGCCGGTCGATTTATCAATCATCGGTGAAGCATAGTCAAGTTGCCCGTAATAGGTTGTCATAATTGTGTCGTTAAAGTGGACCGGCACACGATTCAAATCAACACGCCTGCCGGCAGCGGTTTGTGTCATTGCCTGATAGGTATCGTTATCAATTGAAAAATTCACATAGATATGTCGATTGTCATAAACCTTTACCAACGACATCGGCGAACTCTCCCCCGCCACATAATCATTCACATTGACAGTCGGTTTCGCCACATAACAATCGTATGGGGCACGTGTGGTGCAATATCCGAGCATGGTGCGGGCGGTTTGCAATTGCGCTTTTGCCGTGTTGACCGCAGCCTCACTCTCACGCAGGTTACTTTCAGCCTGGTTCAAATCCATTTTCGACACAGCATCGCTCTCAATAGCCTTTAACATCGCCTCATACTGCTTGGCGGCATATTCATTTTGCGCAATAGCCGACTGCAACGCAGCCTCCGCCTTATTCACATTATCAACATACGTTGTCGACTCAATGATGAACAGCGGTTGCCCGGCTTTGACATATTCTCCATCGACAAACTTCTTCGCCACAATATAGCCGTTGACACGCGCCACAATCTCCGTTTCGTTTTCCGATGTGAGAAACGCCGGGAACTCTTTGTGAAGCACAATGGAATCGACCTCGGGATAAGCCACCGTCACGGTCATAGGTGCATCGGCATCGGTCTGTCGCGCAGTTTTATCACAACTGCATAAAAGCATTCCAACCGGGAGCACCACTGCAATAAGATTTTGTTTCATGTTATGTTGTGAGTTAGTTTAATGATGAAATATCGAACCCGCCGCCAAGAGCTTCGTAAAGGGATATCAGTGCAGAGAGAGCAGCCCCCTTTGCCGTGATTATCTGATTCTCGGCCGTCAATGAATTGAGTTGCGCGGTCACAACGTCGCTCATCGGGTTTAACGAGTTTTTGTAACGGTCAATCGCCAACGCCAACTCCTCAACATTCTGATCCAGCACTTTTTGCAAGGCATCCACATAGCGTAACGACGAGAAATATGTTGAGAGCGCGTTGTCGGTTTCCTGCACCGCTGTTGCCACGGTCAGGTTATAGTTCTCAATTCCTTCGCGGAGAGTCTCCCGTGCCGTGTCGAGCGCATATTTACGCGTCAAGCCGTCAAACAGAGTCCAACTGAGTGTTGGTGCCACGGTGTAGACCAACGAATGTCGCTGAAACATATCCCCCGCGGAATGTGCCTCGGTGCCTATTGTTCCTTTAAGAGTCACGGTGGGCAAAAAGTCCTTTTTTGCCACACCCACTGCAGCAGCATACTGTTCCAACTGCATCTCGGCTTGAGCTATATCCGGCCGACGGCGCAGCAACTCCATCGGCACTCCGGCACTAATTAGGTGAATATACCCGGGCAACGAACCGGTCGGCGACAACAGAGCCTGCGCCTCCGGCAGCGACATATCCACGAGCACCGCCAAAGCGTTAATAGTTGTGTGAATGGAGTTCTCCAATTTCGGGATAGAGGCCGTTGTTGAATAATACACCTCATAGGCCTGCACTACATCCAATTTTGCCGCAAGACCGGTTTCATAGCGTGTCTCGGCAATCTTTACTATCACAAGCTGACGTTCGGCATGACGACGAGCGACCTGCAACTGCTGTTGCAGCATGCGCAGATTCATGTAGGTTGAAGCTATCTGTGCACATACCGACAACATCACTCCGGCAGCCTCGGCGCGCGATGCTCGCCATGCGCCGCGCTGCGATTTTACATTATCGGCAATCTTACCGAAAATATCCACCTCCCAACTCGCGCTTAGTCCGGCAGTAAAATAGCTTTCACCAACGCCACTGCCATACGGCTTGGACACAAGGCCACCGGTCTGCGCCCGATTCCATCCGGCCGACAGTGCAACCGACGGAAACCACGCACCACGGGCCGACAGCATGGTGTTACGAGCAATCTGCGCGCGACGAGCCGCCATGGCAATGTTATAGTTATTGGCAATGCCTACCGACATCAACGAATCGAGCAACGAATCATCAAATTCGCGCCACCACTCTGAATCAATAGCTGTTGGCACAGTGCTATCGCCCCACAACGACGTGGTGCCGGTGGAAGTTATCACCACCGTGTCGAGTGGAGTTATTTCCAACCACGACGCAGGCAAATTATCCTCCACCGTTTGACACACCGATTTAACAGGCATTAAACACACAATCGCAGCGACAATGACGGTTAACACACACGAGAAATGATAATTCATGTATATAGCATTTGAGTTTAACAACCATCAAACAACTCAACCGCCACGCTCGTTTACACCACCTCCCATTTTAACACATTCGGCCTACCCGACAGCTGACAGCCCACTCCTTCGAGATATATTTGCAGCATGTCGCCTATAAAACAGGCTTATTGGGGAATCATGTGGGCGACTTCTAATGAAAGAGCCGTGGTCACGATAGCAAATTAAGTGTGCCAAATTTTGAATTGTGAAAAAGTTTTATCACCTTTGCATTAACCATTTAAATTTAAATATGGAAGCGTTGAAAAATATGCCCATTGGCGTGCAAGACTTTGAGAGTTTGCGTAATGATGGATATCTTTACGTTGATAAAACTGCGTTAGTATATCAGCTTGTTACAACAGGCAGATATTACTTCTTGTCGCGCCCGCGCCGTTTTGGCAAAAGTATGCTTCTATCAACGCTCCATGCTTATTTCTCCGGCAAGAAAGAGCTTTTTGAAGGTCTCGCCATAGATAAGCTGGAAAAGGATTGGATTAAATATCCGGTGCTTCATCTTGATTTAAACACTTCTGAATACAAGACCGAGGATGACTTACGAAATAAGCTATCTTCTTACTTGGACGATTGGGAGCAGCAATATGGAAGAGATAATAGGATTTCATTAGGCGATAGATTTGAGGGCGTAATACGTCGTGCCTATGAAAAGACCGGGCAACGCGTTGTAATACTTGTTGACGAATATGATAAACCGGTGCTTCAGGC
>CAZDIC010000034.1:0-11372 GCA_964505395.1 uncultured Alistipes sp.
ATTATATGCCAAACATGAAAAAGGAACATCTAAACTATCTCCTTAAAATTATCTCTTATTTATACATCTTCATAGGTTATTCTTATATAATATTGTTTGTTTCATACAATATTTGTATAACAAATAAGCCTATGGGATGGTTTGTGATGCTATTCTGCGCTTTGTTATGCTTCATCGCGTATACAGCTATCAATCACATTCTTATCAGAAGAATCGTAAAATCGCATAAATTACTGATAATTATTGAAGCATCGCTATTTATCGCTATGTTAACTCTGGTAATTAGTGATATGATATATAATGCTTACATACGTGGAGATATGCCTATGCCAATTTATCTTTCATGGTATTTATATCCCTATTAATATCTATGCCGAGCGGTTCATTGTGTTTGATTAGCTAATGAACGGATGAACCATAAATAACATATTATTTTTTATGGTAAAAATCCGGTGCAGAGCACTCCGGAAGCCGTTCTTTCTTTATAACGCCATTCGAGGTATTGCCCCTGTGAGGATGGCTGAGATAACCACAGAACAAACAATTCAATGAACAATTCAGTAACCGAGGCCCCATTCAGGAGATGGAGCCTTGGTTAACGGGCGTGATGGAGACATGGTTAACTAATGGAATGGAGACGTTAACGGGGGTGATGGAGACGTGTGTTAACGAGAGGGATGGAGCTCTTCGCGGAGGAAGGAGGCGGTGGGCGAGTCGCCGGCGGCAATCTGCTCGGGGGTGCCTGTGGCGATTATGTAACCACCGTTCTTGCCTCCGGCAGGGCCCATATCAACCACATAGTCGGCACATTTAACCACATCGAGATTGTGCTCAATCACAAGCACTGTGTTGCCCTTCTCCACCAGTCGATTCAACACCGACAGCAGCACTTTGATGTCGTCGAAGTGGAGGCCGGTGGTTGGTTCGTCGAGCACAAAAAGCGTTTTCCCGGTGTCGCGTTTAGCCAATTCGGTTGCCAATTTCACGCGCTGGTTTTCACCGCCTGAGAGCGTTGATGAAGGCTGACCGAGTTTGATGTAACCAAGACCGATTTCCTGAAGTATCTTCAACTTTTTTAGGATGCGCGGATTGAACTCGAAGAATTCCACAGCTTGATTAATGGTCATGTCGAGCACATCGGCAATTGATTTTCCTTTAAAGCGCACCTCGAGAGTCTCGCGATTGTAGCGCTTCCCGCTACAAACCTCACAAGGCACCAACACATCGGGCAAGAAATTCATCTCAATGGTTTTGTAGCCATTGCCCTTGCACTCCTCGCAGCGGCCACCCGAAACGTTAAACGAAAAGCGTCCCGGTTTATAGCCGCGGATTTTCGCCTCCGGCAGGTCGACAAACAAGCTGCGAATATCGGCAAACACTCCGGTGTAGGTTGCCGGATTCGAACGCGGAGTGCGTCCGAGGGGCGACTGGTCGACGGTTACAATCTTGTCGATATTTTCAATGCCGAGCAGTTCTCGATACGGGAGGGGCTCGTCTGACGAGCGGTAAAACTTATTTGACAGAATGGGCTGCAGAGTGCCGTTAACCAACGACGATTTGCCGCTACCCGACACGCCACACACACAGGTGAATGTGCCCAGCGGCAATTTAAAGTCGACATCGTGAAGATTGTGACCGGTGCAACCGTTCAATTCAAGGAACAGTCCGTTGCCTTTACGACGCTCCTCAGGCACCTCAATGGCCAGAGATCCGTTGAGATAACGTGCTGTGAGGGTGTCGGTTTTCAGCATTTCGGCCGGAGTGCCTTCAAACACCACATTGCCACCCTTTCGGCCGGCCTTGGGCCCGATGTCGACCACATAATCGGCTTCGAGCATCATATCCTTGTCATGTTCAACCACAATGATTGAATTTTGGGCATCACGAAGCTTCTTGAGTGAGTCAATCAGTCGGCGGTTATCGCTTTGGTGCAGGCCGATGCTCGGTTCATCGAGAATGTAAAGCACATTTACCAACTCAGAGCCGAGTTGTGTTGCCAAACGAATGCGCTGACTTTCACCGCCCGACAATGTGGCCGAATTTCGGTCAAGCGCCAAATACCCCAAACCCACATCAACCAAAAACGACAAACGACTTCGAATCTCCTTGAGGATTTCATGGCCGATGGTCAAACTGCGTTTATCCAATCGCGACTCAACCTCCGTGGCCCACTGAAGCAGGTCGGTAATGTCGAGTTTCGACAGTTCGGCAATATTCTTTCCATCCACAAAGAAGTGCAGAGCCTCACGGTTCAAGCGTGCGCCATGACACTCGGGGCACTCCAATTTGGAATAGAATTTACCACTCCACTTTTGCGCCTCGGCCGAAGCATCATCGCCCTGCTGAAGCTCGATATATTTCACCAACCCTTCATACGACATGAAGTAGTTGGAGATGGAGTGTGTTTCCGATTTTATCTGCAATCGTTCGGGGGTACCGTTAAGAATATCGTTGAGTGCGTCTTCGGGCAAATCCTTGATAGGTGTTTTCAGGTCACAGCCATACTTCTCGCATATAGCTGCAATCTGCCAAAATATCATTGAGTTTTTATATTTACCCAACGGCACAATACCACCGTTGTAAATCGACAGTTGGTCGTCGGGTATAAGCTTTGCGCGGTCTATGATGTTGACCGTGCCCAAACCTTTGCAGCACGGGCAGGCACCAAGCGGCGAGTTGAATGAGAAATTGTGAGGCGCCGGTTCGCGATACGACAATCCTGTAACGGGATCCATCAGCGACTGGCTATAGTGCGACACAGCGTCGGCCTCAAGGTCGTAGACCATCAACTGCTTATCGCCCTGACGCAGCGCGTTGTTAACCGAATCGCGCAAACGGGAATCATCCTTGTCGGCCACACGCAGTTTGTCGACCACCAACTCGATTGAGTGATTTTTGTAGCGGTCGAGCTTCATGCCATAGGAAATCTCCTGCATGGCGCCATCAACGCGCACATTGAGATAGCCCTTCTTCTGCAACTGCTCAAACAGTTCTTTATAGTGACCTTTGCGGTTATGTACCAACGGCGCAAGGATGTAGATTTTACGTCCGAGATATTTGTCGAGTATCATCTCCACAATTTTCTCCTCGGAGTATTTCACCATAGGTTCGCCCGACAGATAGCTACGAGCCTCACCGATACGAGCATACAGCAGACGAAGGAAATCGTAGACCTCGGTAGTGGTGCCTATGGTGCTTCGCGGATTCTTGTTGACTGTTTTTTGCTCAATGGCAATTACCGGTGAGAGGCCCGAAATTTTGTCAACATCGGGGCGCTCCATCGAGCCGAGCATATTGCGAGCATACGATGAAAAAGTGTCGATATAGCGACGCTGGCCTTCGGCATAAATCGTGTCGAAAGCGAGCGACGACTTTCCGCTACCACTGAGGCCGGTGATAACGGTAAGCGCTCCGTGAGGGATTGTAACATCAATGTTTTTAAGGTTATGGACACGCGCTCCGATAACCTCCAAGTTTCCCTCCGGCGTTATTTTTTCATTACTGTTCTTCATCAATCTTTTTTACCTATCAAATCTCTACTTCAACTATTCGGTTTCTACAACGCCCAATTATGGTTGTAGAGTGTGTTTTTTGTCAAGTGTGTACCCGTTTTCGACATCCATGTGCGTTTGGGCACCTTAATGTCGTAGCTCTTGCCATCGGTCACAGGGAGCGACTTTGCGCGAATCCACGGGTTAAATTCGCGCAACATGGCGTAAGTGGTACCATGGTTTTGCGCCCACTGAGGCAAGTTATCAATCGACGATGTAACGGTTTCAACCGTATAGGCCAACGGAGCATAAAACTGGTCGGCACGCAGGTTGTAGCCATACTTCTGCGGGTTCTCCATAATGATTTTGGCAGCGTAGATGCGATAAACATAGCGCGTTGTCTCCTGATTAAGATAGAGGTCGAACGACGAGGTGGCCATCTGCGCATCCAATTCGCTGCTTATACGCCCCTGCCCGCCGTTATACGATGCCATGGCCGATTCCCAATTGCCATACTTGGCGTAGGCTTGGCGCAGATAACGGGCAGCCGCAGCGGTGGCCTTCTCAATGTTGTAACGTTCGTCAACATTGTCGCCCACCTCCAAGCCATATTGTTTGGCTGTTGTGGGCATAAATTGCCAGATGCCGGCGGCCTTAGCCGATGAGTAAGCCAATTGGTCGAGACTTGACTCAATACAAGCCAGGTAAACCAAATCGTCGGGCACTCCGTTGGCCTTCAGAATCGGCATTACAATGGGGAATATGCGGTTGGCACGCTTCAACATCAACATGGTGGTGGAATGGGAATAAACCATTTGCGTGAGTTCGCGGTCAAGACGTTCATACATATCGGTGCGGTCAAAGTCGATTTTCTGACCGGCGAAGGTTAATGTTTTCGGCACCGGAGGCGACACCACGGTGGGCACCTGGGCATTCTCACGGTTGTGTGTATTGGCTATCGACAGGCCGCTCCCGACAAACATAATGGTTGAGAGCAGAGCGACGCGCAGTGTGTGATTGAACGTTTTTGCGAACATTGTTGCAGTGGTTTTGATTGACAGGTTATTCGGTAGTGGTTGTTGTGGTTGTGCCGCTACTCTTGTATTTGATTATGTTGATGTCACCCGACTTCTTGTAGGCCTTACCGTCGGTGCCACGAGCCTTAATCACGTAGTAATACACGCCGGCCGGCACCAATTTGCCTTTATAACGGCCATCCCACCCCTGCGACGGGTCGGTGAGGTGAGCCATCTCCAAGCCCCAGCGGTTAAAGATGTGGCAATCAAATTCTATGAGTGATTTATATGACACTTTCCACTCATCGTTCACACCCTCGCTTGCACCGGGAGAAAACGCATTCGGGCATTTGAGGTCTGATTCGCCGACAAACACGGTGTAAGTGTCGCTATACTTGTCGCAATTGCCTGAGCTATCACCCACAACGAAACGCACATAGGTTGTGCCTTCATCGTTGAATGTATGCGCCACCTCATTCTCCTGAATACGAAGGTCGATATCCTCAAAATTCGCATCGGTGGAAAATTGCCACTCCTTATACACGGCAGCATCGGTGGTAACCGCCAAGAAAGTTATCTCAACAGGGCCGGAGCCACCCAAGTCGGCCGTCACATTCTGCTCGTTATCAACCGAACGTGTGGTTTGAGTTGCGTATGTGTGGGCCTCAACGGCAGTTGTGGAGTAAGTGGGCGAGATTGCCTCCTGCTCAATGCCCCACTGACGAAGGAAACGGTCGCCGCTAAGCACAAACGAGGTGTCGCATAGCGGAGCATCGCAACGAATTGTGCCTTCGGCGCTCTCCAAAGTTTCATCACCTGGGGCCAGTTCATAGGTGTACTGCTCCTCGTTATACACTAACGTGTTATAGTTAAGTGTCAAATCGCGGCTCAGCACTTGAGGCGCACCGGTCACGGAGTAATAATGGATTTTATCGGCCTCGCCGGTAAACAATAATGCTGTGCGTTCGCAATCTTGCTCCGGAGCAATGTCAAGGCCCGACAGCGAGCACTTGTGATTGGCATAGTTCACAATCCAATAGCACTGCTGACGGCCATCGCTCTCCACGATGTAGCCCATATCGTCGGCCGTGAGATACACACTCGATTCATTACCCTGCGTAACAGCGGTAATCTCTTCGGCATATCCGCCACCGAGCGCACTGAAACGATACCATTTCACAGCCGAGGCGTTGCCGGATATAAATGTGGCTTTCATGCCTGACGACTGCCAAAGCACATACACTTTGTCCAAGCCGGTAGATGATGCCACATCAACGGCAATAGGGGCATAGGCCGTGTTTCCCTCGCTGAAAGTGAGGGCCGCATTGGCCGACGTAGCGATACCGGCTACAGCCGCCACAGCCACGACAAAACGCTGCCAAGTTGCCATCTTTATTTTATCTAATAAATGCTGATGCTTCATTTCGGATAGTTGGGTTTGTAGCTTACAAAGATAGCATATCTCAACGGGATTACCAATTATCGGTGACACGAAAACGCCCCACAAATGTTAATGTAGGGTTAACGGCATGGATAACGCCCGAGATGGAGCGGTCATTGCGCCCGTGGGGAAGCGGTAACAACCGAAAAAAACGAAGGCTTGACGTTTTGGATGTGGATTAGTGGCGCCAGAATGAGGGGAGGAAGAGCACAAGCACTGTGAACACTTCCAAACGACCGATTAGCATCAGAATAGAAAGCACCCACTTACCCGATGCGGAAATCAGTTCATAGGAACCTCCGTACCCTGTAATGCCGGCACCCAATCCGGTGTTGCTTACACATGAAAAGGCCGAGAAGAAACTATCAATCAAGGGCACTCCGGTAAGGGTTAACACGATGCCGCCAAACACAATTACCATGATATACATAAAGAGGAACGCCAACACCTTGTTAATCAGTTCCGGGGTCATTGACGCACCATTCACATCAACCGAAAGGATGTGATTGGGATAAATGCAACGCGAGAGTTCGTTGCCCGAGTGCTTAAACACACAGATGGCACGGTCGATTTTCGCGCCACCCGAAGTTGACCCTGCACAGGCTCCAAAAAACATCATAAGGAACTCCAGCGCCAACACAAACGTGCCCCAATCCTCAAAATTGCTCACAGTGTAGCCGGTTGAGGTCATGGTTGACACAATCTGAAACAGCGGGTCAATGGTGTAAGCTTCGATGGTGTCGGGCACGAGGTGGTTAAAAGCCAACGAGAGGTCGAACATTACAAACATGGCGAGAATCACACCGACATAAGCGCGGAAGGTTTGGTTGCGCCATACATCGCGGAAATTACCTAACGAGGCCTTAAATATCAACGCGAAATTGACACCACCGATGAACATGAACACGGTGGTAACAATCTTAACATAGAGCGAATCCCATGCGCCAATCGAATCCTGGCGGGTTGAGAAACCGCCGGTCGACATGGTTGAGAAAGCGTGACAAATGCTGTCGAACACTCCCATCGGGCCGATGCAGTAGAGCACCATCAACGTGATGGTAAGCAGTGCATAGACCAGCCACAAACGCTTTGCAGTGGAGCTGACACGCGGACGAAGTTTTTCGTGAGTAATGCCTGTGACCTCAGCGTTAAACATCTGCATACCGCTCGACGAGTTAAGCATCGGGATAACGGCAAGGGTGAACAGAATGATACCCATGCCGCCAATCCATTGCATCAGCGAGCGCCAAATGTGTATGGCATGCGAGAGGTCGTCGATTTCGCGCATCACCGAAGCTCCGGTGGTGGTAAAGCCCGACATCGCCTCAAAGAAGGCATCGGAAATCGGCAAGGGTGAGCGACAGATCATAAACGGTATCATGCCGAAGAATGAGAATATCACCCAAACAAAGGCCGTGAGCATAAAGCCTTCGCGCTTACCCATATCATAGCGCTTCGGTTTGGCACAGAAGGCCATGAAAGCTCCTGCGCCGAGAGTTATGGCTATCGAAATCACAAAAGTCATGATGTCGCCATCGTTGTAGATTAACGCGGTGACGAGTGGCACAAGCATGAAGGCGGCCTCAATCATAACAAGGAGACCTACCAAGCGCACCAGCATCAAATAGTTGATTCCTGACCTCATGATTTTTGCAGTTTCAAATTTACAGTGGTTAAGAGAATAGTTTTTCGATGCGGTGCAGCGCGCCCGAGAGGCAGAACACCACAACATGGTCACCGGCCTGAATGCGCGTGCGACCATCAATCAACATCCCCTTACCATCACGAATCAAGCCGGCGAGTGTCATGTCGTGGCTCAACTTCAAGTCCATCACCGGCCCGCGAGTAATCTTCGATCCTTCGCGCACTTCAAGTTCGGCGACCTCGGCATCGGCGAGTGCCATAAACTTCGACGAGCTCTCATCAACATCAAGCAGCAATTGGAAGATTTTGCTCGAGGCCAATAGTTTCTTGTTGATTACCGTGCCGATGTTCAAGCCCTCAGCCTCGGAGATGAACTGAATGTTTTCAACCTCGGCAATGGTTTTGTTGACATGAAATTCTTTGGCGGTGAGACAAGCCAAGATGTTTGTCTCGGAGTAGTCGGTGAGCGCCACAAAGGCGTCCATCGAACTGATATTTTCATCGGCAATCACATCGTTGTTGCGAGCATCGCCGTGAATGATTTTCACATTGCAACCGGAGCATTTTGCCGGCAGTCGACGGCACACGTCGATATTGTCGTCGATGATTGTCAAGTCGTAGTCCGACGATGCCATGTGTGCCAAACGCACGGCAATGCGGCTACCACCCATAATCATCACCTTACGGATTTTAAAGTCGCGTTTACCACAGATGGAGCGTATCTCGTCGATATAATCGCGGGTGGTGGTGAAATAGAGGATATCACCCTCGGCAATGCGGTCGTCGCCTCGCGGAATGATGGTTTCATGGCGGCGACGGATGGCCGACACGTGATAGTTGTGCTGACCGTAAGTGATGTCGCGCAACTGACGACCGACAACCAATGCATTGTCGCGCACCTTCACACCCACCACAATCAGTTCACCGTGGTGCAGTTCAAACCAATGTCGCACCCACGGCCGTTTGAGCGCTGTGCATATTTCTTGAGCAGCCAGCATCTCCGGGTAAATAAGGTGGTCGATGCCATGAGATGCGAAAAACTCATGTTTATCGTCCTGCAAGAATTCGTAGTTGTCGATACGCGCCACAGTTTTTCGTGCGCCCAATTTCTTGGCAATTTCACACGAAATCAGATTGGTGTTTTCAAACGGTGTGACCGCGATAAACAGGTCACAATTTGACATGCCGGCCTCACGTAAGTCGACAAACGAAGTCGGCGAGCCCACTTTTGTCATTAGGTTGTAATTGGCATCAAGTGGAGCTAACTTCGAGGCATCGCGGTCGATAAGCACAATATCTTGCTCCTCGCGCGACAGCAATTTAGCCAAATGTGAGCCTACTTCGCCGGCTCCGGCAATGACGATTCTCATTAGTTTATGTTTTGCGCAAGCGATGCCGTAGCGCCGCCGGCTGACGAGATTTCTTTAATAACCCGGGCAATTGACTCGGCATCCATGCCACAAAGTTTGCGCAATTGGGCCACTGTGCCTTGTGTCACAAACTTATCGGGGATGCCAACATGATGCACCTTCACAAAGTGGTCATGCTCGGCAAAACTGTCGGTGATAGCCGAGCCCAAACCGCCAATCACAGTGCCATCCTCAACGGTAACCACCGGGCAACCGAGAGCGATGACCTCATTAATGATTTGCAAATCGAGCGGCTTCACGAAGGTCATGTCATAATGTGCCACCGAAAGCCCCTCGGCCTCAACCATGGCAATGGCACGCGACACTTCGGTTGCGATGGCTCCCGTGCTTATCACGGCAACGTCGTGGCCGTCATGGAGTTTTTCGCCCTTACCGATTTCGAGCAGACGGGGCTCGTTGTGCCACTCCACATTACTGCCTGAGCCACGCGGATAGCGTATGGCCATCGGCCCGCAATTGGTGGCTTGTGCCGTGTACATCAGGTTGCGAAGTGTCATTTCATTGCGCGGTGCGGCCACAATCATGCCCGGTACAGTGCGCATATAGGCAATGTCGAAAGCGCCATGGTGTGTCACTCCATCCTCACCCACCAACCCGGCACGGTCAATGCAGAATGTCACCGGCAAGCGCGGAATGGCCACATCGTGGATTATTTGGTCGTAGGCACGCTGCAAAAACGATGAGTAGATTGCCACAAAGGGGCGCATCCCCTCTTTTGCCAAACCTCCGGCGAAAGTCACGGCATGCTCCTCGGAGATGCCGACATCAAACACTCGCTTCGGCATCACCTCTTTGAGCATACACATCGAGGTGCCTGAGAGCATGGCGGCTGTGATGCCTACTATTTTTTCGTTTTTCTCGGCGAGCTCCACAAGGGTCTTGCCAAACACGGTTTGGAACTTCGGCGGACAACTACCACCGTTGTTCGAGCTTATTTGTTCACCGGTTTCGGGGTCAAATTTGCCGGGGGCATGCCAAATCGACGGGTTCTGCTCGGCAGCTTCAAAGCCTTTACCCTTTACGGTTTTGATATGCAAAATTTTCGGGCCGGTCATATCCTTAATGTCGCGCAACACTTTAATAATGTTGCCCACATCGTGGCCATCAATCGGGCCAAAGTAACGGATATTAAGACCTTCAAAAATGTTTTGTTCGTTTGAGAGGAGCGCTTTCAAACTGTTGTTGAAGCGCATAATCGGCCCACGGTGGCTGTCGTTAACCACACCCAAGCGCTTCAGGGCTTTAAATGTGGAGTCTCGCAGGTCGTTATAACCTTTCGACGTGGTGATGTGAGCCAAATAGCTATGCAGCGAGCCCACATTGTCGTCGATCGACATGTTATTATCGTTGAGGATAATCAGCAGGTTGTTAGGCGTGTTTGCGGCATTGTTCAACCCTTCAAAGGCCAAACCGCCACCAATCGAAGCATCGCCAATCACAGCCACAACATTGCGGCGAGGATTGTCGTTGTTCATCTCCGTAGCCACCGCCATGCCGAGCGCTGCCGAAATGGAGTTTGACGCGTGACCGGCCGTGAAAGTGTCATATTCACTTTCATCGGGGTTGGGGAAACCGCTCAACCCGCCAAGTTTGCGATTTGTGTCGAAATTCTCGCGACGTCCGGTAAGCAATTTGTGGCCATAAGCTTGGTGCCCCACATCCCACACAATGCGGTCGTAGGGTGTGTTAAACACGTAATGCAGGGCAACGGTAAGCTCCACAGTGCCCATCGACGACGCGAAGTGCCCCGGATTAGCCGACAAGGCCTTAATCAGAAATGCACGTATGTCGGCACACACGCCCGGGAGTTGCTCCTCGGAAAGCGCGCGCAAATCGGCGGGCGAATTTATCGTCGCCAACACATTACAGCCCTGCTGAGGCTGAGCTGTTGTTGCTTCGTTATTTTTTGGCAGTCCTGCTGTTTCCGTCATGTTTCACATATTTCTTATATAGCGGCACAAACACGATGATACCCGAAGCTATCAACGGGAAAAGCGACATCAGCGTAATCTCAGCGTTAGCAGCAACCAAAGAGGCAACATACCACACACACGCCATCAGCCACAAAGCCCCGATTATCACAAATCTTATTATCACAGATAGCTTCATATCACTTCAGATAGCTTTACATCGTTACTAATCATTTTGCAATCCGCTACTATTCAATACATTAACCAACCATCGCACTCCCATTGAGTTGCAATACCCACACATCACACCCTTCCAATTAACAAAATTACAATTTTTTTACGACAACCCCAAAAAATTCCATTCCTCCCCACTCCCCCATTCCCACTCTCATTCCCCACACTCCCAATTACCTGACACACTCCCATTCCCACGCACTCCC
>CAZDIC010000035.1:0-11270 GCA_964505395.1 uncultured Alistipes sp.
GGCCGGCAACGGCGTAGGTGTCGAGCATGGCGGTGGCTTCACGGCTGGCGCTGTTGCCGCCGATGCCGGTGCTGGCGATGAAGTGGGTTTTGGGGGTGAGCCCTTCCAACTCAAACAGGTCGTTACGCCCGCGCACCACACCGGAGTAGTTCACATCCACATCGCGCACAAAGAACCATGTGCGCACACAGTTACCTTCGAGTGAAAGTCCACGGCCACGCAGGGTGTTGGCATAGTCGCTGAGCATGCTGCGTGTGGCGGTGTAGGAGTCAACACCGTCGCGCACCTCCGAGGCTGAACGTAGGTGGGTGATGTCTCCTTCGCGGTCGCTCCACAGCCCGTCGGCGCCCTTTACCGGGGCATCGCAGCGGCGCATCAACACCCACATTGCAATCTTTGTGCCATCGAGGGGCGACTGTTGCACCACCGATGTGGCACATTCGGCAGCCGGTAACAGTGAGGCTTGGTTGGCCGCATCTGACAGGAAATATCTCACAAACACCGGATGCATGGCGTTGCCGAGATGCTCGCGCAGGGCGGCATAACATTCTGTCAGTGCCCCGAGCTGCTCGCTGAACGGCGCGCCGGCGTTGGTCACGGTGATTATGGCGTGGCTCTCCTGCTCGCTGCCATGCTCTCCCATTGAGGCTATGCGGGCAATTGCCGTGAGTGTATGTAGTTCTGATCTGTTCATTGCTGTGGTGTGGTGGGTTCTGTGGGTGATTCTTCGTCGGTTATCTGCTCAAGATATTCGCTCGGTTGCATTCCAAACTCCTTCTTAAAGCAGATGCTGAAATATTTCGGGTCGTTAAATCCAACGGCAAAGGCCAATTCCGACACGCGGATGTTGCGTTTCTCGCGCATGATTTGGCACGACACCTTCAGGCGGATGTTGCGCACGAACGACGAGTACGACATGCCGGTCATCGACTTGAGTTTGCGGAAGAGTGTTGATTTGCTGATGCCCATCTCCTCAACAAACATTGTTTGCGAGAAGTCGGGGTCGCTGATATGCGCGGTTATGCAGTCAACGGTTTTCTTGAGGAACATCTCGTCGATGCTGGTGTATTCCAGTTTGTTCACATCAACGTCGAACTGTTTGCGGAACGATTCGTTGGCTCGCTTGCGCGTTTTGAGCAGGTTGCTGATGCGCGCCAGCAACACGTCGCGGCTGAACGGTTTGGAGATGAAGGCATCGGCGCCGGCGTTGTAGGCCTCCACACGTGCCTCGTCGAGGCTGCGTGCGGTGAGGATGATTACCGGGATGTGGCTGGTGGCGATATCCTCTTTTATCTTGTGGCAGAACTCCATGCCGTCCATTTCGGGCATCATCACATCGGTGATTATCAGGTCGACCTCCTCCTTCTCCAAGATTTTGCACCCCTCCACGCCGTTGTGGGCCGCAAAGACGTTGTATTCGCGGCTGAGCAGACGGGTGATGAGGGTGAGCAGTTCCTGATTATCCTCGGTTACAAGCAGCGAGTATTCTTTTTCGCGGGCCTCCGGTGTTGTGGCCTCAGAAGCCTCTGAGCCGGTCTTCGGGGCTTTTGCCGCCGATTCATCGTCGATTTCGGTGCTCAGGTAGGCATCGCGACCAATGGGCAGTTCAACGGTGAACTCGGTGCCCTTGCCCTCCTCGCTGGTGGCGGTGATGGTGCCGTGGTGCAGGTCAACAAGGTCTTTGGTCAGCGACAAGCCGATGCCGGTACCGGTGGTTTTAAATTTGCGATATTCCCCCTCGTAGAAGCGCTTGAACAGGTTGCGCATCCCTTCGCGTGAGATGCCGGGGCCGTTGTCGCGCACACGCAACACAACCATGTTGCGCTCGCTGTCGTGGCGCAGGTCAACCCACACGGTGCTCTCGTCGGGGATATATTTCGATGCGTTCGACACCAGATTGTAGAGAATCTTGTCGAGTTTGTCGCGGTCAAAGTAGCCTGTGAGGTGTTCCGGCTCAACCAGCACCGAGTAGAAGATGTGTTTTCGGCGCATAATCGGGCCGAAGTTTTCGAGGGTGTTGGTGACGAATTCCGAGATGTCGCCACGCGAAACCTTCAGGTGAAGGTTGCCGGTTTCGGCCTTGCGGAACTCCAAAATCTGCTGCACGAGGCGAATCAATCGGTTGATGTTGCTCGTCATGATTTCGTAGTACTCGTTGTTGTCGTGGCTCTTGGCCTTCATCTCGTCGATTGAGGCCGAGATAATCGACAGCGGCGTGAGGAATTCGTGGGTAATGTTGGTGAAGAATTGCAGCTTGGTGTGGTTGAGCTGGTCGGCCTGCTCGCGTTCTAATTCGCGACGATAAAGTGCATTGCGGAAGGTGGTGCGGAGAGTAATCACTTTGTAGGCCACTACCAACAGCCCGATGATTATCATCAGGTAGATAAGTTTAGCCCACCACGAGAGCCAGAATGGCGGTTCCACGGTGATGGTGAGCACTCGCTCGGTGTCGCGCCATGTGCCGTCGGGGGCTGTTACGCGCAGGTGGAAGGTGTATTTACCCGGGGCCAGGTTGTTGTAGATGGCAAAGCGGTGGCCGTTGTCGGCATACTGCCAATCTTTGTCCACGCCGTCGAGTCGATATGAGAAAGTGTAGTGCAGTGGGTTGTTGGAGTAGTCGAGCACTGCAAAGGTGAGGTATATCGAGTTCTGATTATGCTTCAGGGTGATTTTGTCGGCAAATTCAGGGCCTACGGGTGAGATGGCATAGCGGATGTCGGGGTCAAGTTTTGCCCATGATGTGCCGAATATCTTGATGTCGGTGATTGTGATGGGAAGCTCCCGGAAGTTGTCGTTGATGTTGTCGGGGTAGAAGTAGTTTATGCCCTCCTTACCGGCGAAGAAGAGTTGGCCGGTGTTGTCGCGCACCACGGCATTGCGTGAGTAGTTGTCCTGAGCGTTTTCGTAGGAGGTGAACAGACGATAGTGGGCGTGAGCGGCATCGTTGTCGACCGTCAGACGTATTAATCCAACGTTTGAGCCCATCCAAAGGGCGCCGTTGTCGTCGGAGATAATGCTGAGAATGTTGTCGCCGGGGAGGTTCCAGCGCAGGTGCACCGATTCAAAGGTGTCCTTGTCGGCGTTGTAGAGGTATAGGCCGTAACCTTCGGCGCCGACCCACACACGGCCTTTTGCATCGGAGTAGATGCAATTGAGTTTGCCCGACGGCATTTTGCCGTTCCCTTTCCAATAGCGGTGTATGGCGTTGTAGGTCTTGCTGTTGCCGGTGCTTGAGAGGCGCAAGATGCCGTCGGCCTCGGTGGCAATCCACAGGTTGTGGGCCGAGTCCTCGTTAATGTCAAGGATTTTGACGTTCGACAGCTCGCTGTTGCCTTGCGGGTTGATGTCGAATTTGCGGTAGGTGCCGTCGGCATCGCGATAGCTCAGGCCGTCGATACCGCCAAACCACATGCGGTGGCGGCTGTCCTCATAGATTGCAAACACACGGTCGCCCGGCACCCATTTGCTGTTGTGGGTGTTATACTGCCTGATGCGGTTGGCCGCGGCTTCCGTTGTGTTGTACACAAAGATACCACCGTCGTAGGAGCCTATGTAGATTGTGCCGTCGTGGCTGCGCACAATGGTTTGCACGGTGTAGGAGCCTTCGTCGGAAACGGGGAATCCCATCTGTTTCATAGTTTTCACCGCTCCGGTGGCAGGGTCATACTTTATCAGTCCGGCGCTGCCGATGCTGAGCCAGAGGGTGCCGTCGTTGTCGGGCAACACGCTGCGCACGAGGTTGGTTTTGTAGATTGCGCTGATTTCGGGCAATCGGTTGTAGCCGAGCAGGGTGGCGTTGGTGTCGAGGGCAACCACGCCGGCGCCCACCATCGAGAACCACATCAGGCCCTGGCGGTCGCAAATTATCGAGGTGACGCTCTGTATAAGGTAGTCGGACAGCTTTGTGCTCAGGTCGATGAAGTTGCCGGTTGCACTGTTGTAGACTGAGATGCCGCTGCGAGAGCCCACCCACACGCTGCCGGTGGCCCGGTTTTCGGCAATGGAGTAGATGATGTCGTCGCCCAACGAGGTGGGGTCGCTGTCGCTGTGGCGGAAGTTGGTCCACGATGCTGTGCGCGGGGTGTAGGGGTTGTTGAGTTTAAAAAGGCCGTAGCCCCAGCTGCCCACCCAGATGCCGCCGTGACTGTCCTGGAAAATCACGTGGGCCGAGTTGTGCTCGTTGATGCGTGGGTAGGCGTAGAATTTGCCGTGAGAGTCGATGCGGTAGATGCCTTCGTTCCAGGTGCCTATCCAGATGCTCCCGTTGGTGTCCTCGCAGAGCGATTTCACCGATGTTTGCGGCATTACGTCGCCCGAGTAGGCGCGTGAGTAGAGCGTGCACGAATCGGTGTCGATGTGATACTCATACAGCCCGTTATCGGTGCCCACCAACAGTTTCCCTTTCGATGTTACCAACACCTGCGAGATGATGTTGGAACGGAACTCCGGGCGGTTGATTTTGGTCATGGCTGCCGTGCGACGGTCATAGACGTTGAGGCCGTCAGCGGTGCCTATCCAGATGCGTCGCTCGTTGTCTTCGGCAATGGAGTTGATGTTGTTGTTGCTGAGCAGGTCAACACTGTAGATGTTTGACTTAAACACCTCCATGTCGTAGCCGTTGTAGCGCGCCAGGCCGTTGCGGGTGGCAAACCAGAAGTAGCCGTCGTTGTCCTGGAAAGCTTGTTGCACATCGTTGGTTGGCAGACCGTTGGCAGTGGTAACCGTGCGGAAGCGGTAGTTTGAGGCTTCGGCACAGTTACTGATAATCAGGGCGCAAATGAGTGCGCAGAGGTGTGTTAACCAACTTTTGTGCATAGGCTATCGTGGTTGAGAGAGGTTGGTATCTCCCCGCAGGCGTGTGCCCGCGGGGAGATGTATCTGTTTTTGGATTAGTTCTTTACGGTTACTTTGCGGGGTTCCTCCTTTATGGCGTTGATGATTTGACGTTGGCTGAGCTCAACGGGGCACACCATAAATTCGGGGATGTTATACGACTTGAAACGGCGTGCGTTCTGGTCGGGGTCGCGTTGCGGCAACAGGAACGGCTTGCCGGCACGGCCGTTTTTGTCGATATGCGCCATGTAGAGGCGAGTGTATGAACCGTCGTCGCGGCGTGAGCTGAAGATAATCCAGCGGCCGTTCGACGACCAGCTGTGGTAGCTTTCCACATTGCGCGAGTTGACTTCGCTGAGCGGACGCAGTTCCAGGCGCTCCAAGTCGAGGATGTAGAGGTCGCTGTCGCGGTGCCAGATGTGGAAGGTGCCATATTCGCCCATGGTAAAAATCAGGAATCGTCCATCGGGCGAGATGCGGGGCAGGGTGGCGCTGCGGCCGAAGCGTGATGCTTGGAACACCGTGTCGGTGGTGCCGAAGGTGAGTGTTTTGGCATCGAACGGCTTGCGGTAGATGTCGTATTTAAAATCCTTATAGTTTTGATTTTGATACTCCTTAATCTGCTCGTGGGTCATTGGCGGAATCTTGGCCGACACGTAGTAGAGCCATTTGCCGTCGGGGCTCCATGTCGGGAAGGTCTCCATCTCGGTTGAGTCGTTGGCAATGATTTTGATGTAGTCGTTGTTTACATCGTAGAGGATGAGGTCGGAGCCGGCATCCTGCACCTCAATTTTGTTGAGCTTGCGGGTGTGGAAGCTTTGCGAGGTTTCGTTGACCGAGTAGGCAATCAACGGCAGTGTGGGGTGCCATGCGGGGTAAACGCCCGACGAGATTGTCGACTCGGTTTTGAGGTTGACCTTCTTGAGGGTGTCGCCGCGAGCAATCAGGGTGCCGCCGTGGTTCAGGCGCACGTGCATCTGGAAGTGTTGGTCGCGGTTATAGTTTTGGTATGAGTGGCAGTTGATGCACTGGCCCTCATCCTCGTCCGACATGGCTGTGTTGGCGTAGATGCGCTCCTCTTTGAAGTTACGCAGGTCGCGTTGGCAAATCTCCATCTCCTCAAAACCGATATACGACGGTTCGATAAGGCGGTAGGAGATGAACGGGTCAATCTCCTCGGCCACGGCGTTGCTGATGCGTGGGTAGCGATACCACTTGCCGTCGCGACGCACGTAGATGTCGATAAACACGGTGTCGCCTTGCGCCTCGGCAAGCATTGCTTTCCACTTCTTGGCGGGGATGTCGAGTGTTTTGCCGCCAACGGTGAAGCCGTCGGCATCCTTGCGGCTGTGAATGTGGGTGAGATATTCATCGGCCTCGGTGGTCACTTTGAAGTTGAGCGGGGCGATGTTGGCCGGCATTGTCACTGCGGCATAGTCGGGGCTGATGGTCAGTGAGTCGGTGGCGTTTTCCCATGTGGTGGGCACAGCCGGTGAACTGCACATCGAGAAGAGCATGCAGCCCACGATTGCGCTGCCGAGCACCGGGAATATATTTCGTGGTGTGATCATGTGGTTTTGAGTCCTTTAATGAAGAAATAATAGTACCAATAGGTGTTGCCGAAGTCATCACGGAAAATCTCGGCGTTGGTTTCATCGGAGTTGCCGGCGCAACGTTGTGCCAGGGTGAAGAACTGTTTGAAGCGTTCTTCAACTCTCGGCTCGATTTGGAATTGGCGATAGTCAACTTTCCCTTCGAGTGCCGAGAAGAGGATTGCAGCCTCTTGATAGTGCACCGGCAGACGTTTGTTGTTGCGTGCATAGAGCATGAAGCGCGGCCAGAACTCGTCGATGTTCTTCTGAATGAGGTTGGTCATCAGCGACAGTTCAACAAGCTGTGGCGGGCCACCTGCCATGTTTGAGAGGGTGTAGAGCAGGTAGGTTTCGATGTAACCGCCGCCGTCGCCGCCGATGTTGTCGTTGTAGGCGTTGAGGGGGGCAAGGTCCTTAAACTCCGGTTCCTTGACGATGAGTTTGGGGTCGTCGATAAATCGTTGGTATTTCTTGGCCCAGTCGCGGTGGAAGAGGGTTTTGGCGAGGATGTTGTTGTATTTGCGAGCCAATTCGGTTTCACCGTTAAAGAGCGAGCAACGAACCATCTGTTTGAGGTATTCCACCTTTGAGCCATATTCCACCATATCCTCCATGCACCAGCGGTAGGAGTCGTTGATGCGGCCGAAGAGGTAGTCGAGCATACGTCCGCCCACGTCGCGCATGGCGGTTGCCGGGCGTGTTGAGTGGTAGATGGTGGCGGCTACGGGGTAGGTGAACATTTCATCGCCCGAGCGGCCCAGGCGGAGCAGGGAGATGTCGGTGAAGAGGCAGATGAGGCGTGTGGGCGAGCAGTTTTGTTCGCGAGCATATTCGGTGACTTTTTGGAAGTCGTTCTCCTCGAGGGCTTGCTCCATGCGGATTTCCTGGCGCAGGTTCTCGTCGGCGCAGTTGCGCAGACGTGTGGTGTAGCCGAGGGCGGCGAGCATCACCAGGGTGGCGAGCAGGTAGCCGCGTTGAGGTTTCTCGGCAACCTGTTTCCAGCGGTCGGTCATAAAGGCCAACACCAGGGGGAAGAGGCAGTAAACGGCGATGATGGTGCGCAACACGGTTTCAACCGAGTAGGTGGGGGGGAGGCCCTGCACATACATCAAATCTTCGTGGAGCAGCAGGTAGTCGCTGTAAAGGTAGACGCGCGGGGTGATGACGATTGCGGCAATGCCCACAATCATCGGCAACCACCACAGGCGTTGGCGGGTGGTAAGGTCGTTGACCATGCAGAGCAGGGCGGCAATCAGCGCGAAGCAGCCAAACAGCAGGTAGCCCGCAATCACCGTGACGGCGATGATGGCTGTGCGCAGAAGCGAGTTGCGGCAGTTGCGGTAGCCCCAAAAGATTGCCACAGCCACAGCCATGCCAAGCACATTTGAGAAGGGCCAACCCGGCGACTTGATGTTAAACAAAAGGTAGCCCATGTTGAGCAGCAGGGCGAGCAGGGCAACTGATGAGATGGTGGCGTAGCCGGTGAAACGGCGGGGCACCTTGAAAGCTTTCACCGAGAGCCATGCCAGGCCGGTGAGGCAGAGTGTCTCAAGCAGAGCGCCCAGCCACGGATAGTAGAAAAATTGGGTTGCGAAACATCCCAGCCAGCGGAGCACGCCTCCGGGGTAGCGTGAGCATTGTTGCACGAAGTCGACTGTGGGCAGGAATAGCGATTGCTCCTCAAACTTCTTGAGGTAGTGATAGTTGCCAACCATCAGCAAAAGCATTGCAGCGATGGCAAACAGGCCCAATACGCCCCACATGGTGAAGCGTGTGTCGGCTAATTTCTTTAAAAGGCTCGGTTTATCGGCCCTCTGATTGGTTTGCGATTTAGGCATTAGTGCTGTCTGTATTTTTATGATAGTCAATTCGTTGGTGTTACACAAGGCATGGTGATTGTTGTGGGTATTAATAGCGTTTGTCGGGTACTAATCTCTGATAGTCAGGCATTAACCTCGGATAGTAGGGGTACTAATCTCTGATAGTCGGGGCATTAATAGTTTGACGGCGGGGTATTAATAGCAAAAATCACTTCAGCGAGGAGAGAAAGAGGATGATATTGCAGTGGTATCTCCATTCGGTAGGGCAAAATTACGCAAATTTATTGCAAAAACCGCATTTCACAGCGTTAAATTTCATTCTCCACCCTCACATCCGCTCATGCTTTGAGGCGTTGGGGAAAAAGCGAGGGGTTAAGCCGGTCACCCGGCCTAACCCCCCTACGGATTCAATCAAAATAAAAAAACGCTATTATCTAATCGTTATTTTCCTGACTTCAATCTCATTATCAATTGTAAGTCTCATGGCATAGATCCCGTTATTGATATTTGCAGGGATGCTAATGGTGTTTTCGCCTGCAGTGATGGGGGTTGCCAGTGAGGCAACGTTGCGACCGCTACCTACCTCAAAGAGGTCGATGGTGGAGTTGCCGAGGTCGCAAGGCGAGTTAACTGTAAGGATATGGTTGATTACCGAGAGCTCCAGTTTGCGGGCTCCGTCGGATATTGCGTTTGAGATGCCACCGAGCTGCGAGTCTTCAAAAGCGAGTTGCTCGTTGAGGGCTTCCACGTTGGCAGCGCGATAGTCGGCGCTGAACATGTCGGCGGCGGTGTAGCGGTGGGCTTTGCTGTCGAAGTAGACACCGAAGCTTTGGGCTGTCGAAGCGCCTTCGGCAATCATAAACAGCGTTGTCTTGGCGTAGGTTGATGCGCCCGACACGGTGAGGAGTTTGCCGTCGTTGCTGTTTTGGATTTTATAGCAGCCATCCTCTTCCACTTCGAAGCGCCATTCCTGCATGGGGGTGTCGGCGTAGTCGGCAAAGTGGAGAGCACCGTAGATTGATTCGAAATATTGGCCTGTGGCGGCATTTTTGAGGCGCCACACGTAGGGGTTGATTGTGGCCTCGAGGGTGAAGGTGATGTTGGTGTCGTCGTTGTCGTCGTCGATATAGAAACCGTTGCCCGAGGTCGACATCCAGCGGTCGGAATATTTGTCGAGAATCAACACGTCCATGCCGTCCTCAAGTTTGGCGGCGCGTTTGAAGCGGTCGCTGTTGGCAAACAGGTCGGTGGTCCACGAGTCGTACCATTTCACTGTGGGGGCGCCGGAGCGGATGCTCAGTGGGAGCCACACGTATTCCGATTTGCCACCCACGTCGGATGAGTTCCAACGGTCGCCCATGTAGATGTAAGCGCTTTCGTAGCCGTCGACTTTGAGCACGAAGGTGCTTTGTGATTTATATGTTGTAGCGCTACCGCTGTCGATAGCGAAGTTTTTTCCTGTGGTCCAGTCGCCGAGGATTTCGGTGGTTGAGGCGCTGTGTCCGGGGTTGGGGTCCCAGCCTGTGCAGCCCGAGAAGAGGCCGTAGTACACGTCGCCTACTTTGAAGATTGCGGGTGCTTCATATTGCAACCCTTTGAGGATTTTTGTTTCTGTTACGGGTGTGGCTGTCGCGAGATAGTCGTCGGTCATCAGGCACACCAGCATGTTGGTGTTCATGTCGGTTGAGCCGAAATGATAAGCTTTGCCATCGGTGTCCTTAAACACTGTTTGGTCGCGTGAATCATGGTCGTTAGGGCGATAAGAGCCGATAAAGGTGTAGCTGCCGTCGATTTTGTCGCAGGTGGCAACACCGATGCGTGCTTTGCCGTAGCCGGTGCCGTCTTCCCAGTGGAGGTGCATAACCCATTTGCCGGTTGTGTCGTTATAAACCACCTTCGGACGTTCGAGGATGCAGTTGTTGGTTTCGGGGTCGTTGGCTTGCGATGCTTTCAACACCAGGCCAACGCGTTTCCAGTTGTAGAGGTCGGTTGAGGTGTAGCAGCTTATGCCGTTGCTTTTCGAGCCTGTGCGGTCCTCGCCAAACCAGTAGTATGTGCCGTCGAGAAACACCACGCCACCGCCGTGAGCGTTGATGTGGGTGCCCGATGTGTCGTTCCACACGGAACCCGGAGTGATTGAGTTGTAGGCGGCAATTGCAGAGGGTGCCGGCGCTACTGCGAGCAGTGATAAACCTAAAAGAAGTTTGGAATAATTCATAATGCGGGAATCAAATGTGGTGTTTGGTGAAAAAAAAGACAAACGGGGGCGGAGGCACACCGCCCCCTGTTTGTCGAAGAAAAACATCTACCTTTATAATAGTACCTTAACTGATTTTGTGCCTTTTGCGTCTTTAACCGTGCAGATGTAGAAGCCGAGACCGGGCAGGTTGATAGCGCTGCCTGCTTGGTAGTTGTTAACAGTTGCCACGTGCATGCCGGCAGTGTTGTAAATGTCGACAGTAGCGCCGTTGGCAATGTTGAAGATGTAGAGGTTGTTGCCGTCGGTTGAAGTGGTCATGTTGTTGATAGCTTCAACTGAGTCGAGTGAATCTTCAAAGTCGCTACCGAAGGTCGGGGTCAGAGGAGCGTAAGCGCCTGTGCAGTCGAATGTGAAGTATTCAATCTTGCAAGCACCGTTTTCGAAACCGGCTTTCTGGTCGAGGGCGCGTGATGTGCCTGAGAGAACCATTTCGTCAACCAAGAAGGGAGCAGGGCTTGAACCCCAGCCGTTACCGTTGAGGAAGCGTTCCTGATAGAGGGTAACTTTGAGTTGTTTACATTCGGCTGAAGTGGTGTAGCTCATTCCGTAGGGTTCCAAACCTGACTGGTTGGTGATTTCAACCGAGTTGCCGAGGTCGGTGTTTTGAACTTCCTGCATTTTAACGTAAGCGTAGCAAGCGCCTTTGCTGTTGGTGTTCATACCACCGCAAGCGAGGAAGCTGAGGCTGTAGGTTGTGTTGGGAGCAACATCAACAATCTGGCTGACTGTGCCGGCACCCCAACCGTCGTTCCAGTTGTAGCGCTG
>CAZDIC010000036.1:0-6915 GCA_964505395.1 uncultured Alistipes sp.
GCTGCCATGGACGAATTGGCACACCAATACGAGCAAATCATCAACCACGAGAAGCCAACCGTTGAGAAATTCTCGGCACAATTGGCCTATAACGTCATCCCCCACATCGACGTGTTTACCGACAACGGCTACACCAAGGAGGAGATGAAAATGTTTAACGAGACACGCAAAATCATGCACTCGCCCAACATCAGCGTCAGCGCCATGTGTGTGCGTGTGCCGGTGATGCGCGCACACTCCGAAGCCATCTGGGTGGAAACCGAGCGCCCCATCACAGTGGAGCAAGCCCGCGAAGCCTTTGAAAAAGCTGAAGGTGTGGTGATGATGGACGACCCCGCCAACCGCGTGTATCCCATGCCGCTGGAGCTCGCCCACCACGACCCGGTTTACGTGGGCCGCTTACGTGCCGACCTCGCCAACCCCAACGGTCTGACCTTCTGGACTGTCAGCGACCAAATTCGCAAAGGCGCAGCCCTCAACGCGGTGCAGATTGCCCTCTACCTGCTCAAGCACAAAAAATAACCCCACATAATCGGGAGCACAAGCCGGCTGAGAGAACTGAGAGAGCTGAGAGTTCTAAGCGAACTAAGAGCTTTAAGAGTTCTGAAAATTCCGCAACCCGGTTAGTGCTCCCGGCCCCTCAGAACTCCCGGAGTTCCCGAAACTCCCGGTTCACCATTTTCCACCTCTCCCTCTAACCCTCTAAATTAGATACCAGCCATGATACCCATTGCCGCGACACTCATAACCGACCCGGTAGCAATCTTTTTGGTGGTGCTTGTCATCATCCTGCTCGCTCCGGTAGTACTGAATCGGCTCAAACTGCCCCACATTGTGGGCATGATTTTAGCCGGGGTAATCGTGGGTCCTCACGGCTTAAATATCCTCGACCGCGACAGCTCGTTTGCCATCTTCGGCCAGGTGGGACTGCTCTACCTCATGTTTCTTGCCGGACTGGAAATTGATATGTATCACCTGCGGCTCAACATGAAACGCGGCATACAGTTCGGCCTCCTCACCTTCTTCATTCCGATGATAATGGGTGTGCTCGGCAGCGTGTGCATTCTCCACGTGAATTGGCTCACCGCCTTCCTACTGGCATCGATGTTCGCCTCCCACACCCTGATATCCTACCCCGTTGCCGCCCGTTTCGGGTTGACACGCAGCCCCGCCGTACTCATTGCCGTGGTGGGAACCATCATCGCCGTTGTAGGCGCCCTCATTGTGTTGGCCGGCGCCGTCAACATCCACCAATCCGGCTCGTTTAACATCAGCGTCATCATGTCGCTCTGCGGCAAATTGGTTGTCTACTGCATCGCCATCCTCTACCTCTATCCGCGCATCACCCGACAATTCTTCAAACGATATAACGACAAGGTCACACAATACATCTTCGTGATGGTGATGGTGTTTCTTGCCGCATGGATTTCCACCGCCATCGGGCTTGAACCGGTGCTCGGAGCATTCTTTGCCGGCCTGGTGCTCAACCGCTTTATCCCCTCCAACTCTCCGCTGATGAACAGCATCGAGTTTGTGGGCAACGCGCTCTTCATCCCCTACTTCCTTATCAGTGTCGGCATGATGATTAACCTCAGCGTGGTGGTGCACGGGCAAACACTGCAAGTGGCCGCCATCATGCTCGTCATAGCCCTCGTGAGCAAGTGGCTTGCAGCCTACGCCGCCCAACGGCTCTATCGCATGGAGCGGTGCGACTGTTCTATGATGTTCGGCCTCACCACAGCCCACACCGCCGTGGCCTTGGCGGTAGTTACCACCGGTTACAACATGACCTTTCCCGACGGCTCACGCATGATGGATGAAACCATCCTTAACGGCACGGTGTTGGTGATTCTCATCACCTGCGCCCTCGCCCCCATCATCACCTCCTCGGCAGCCGCACGCATAAAGGTGCGCACCCTCTCCGACACCAACGCCAACCCCGAGCCGAAGCCCTCGGAGAAGAACCGTCAGGTGAAAACCCTCATCCCGGTTTCCAACCCCATCACCGCAGCCTCGCTGGTTGAGCTTGCAATACTCATGCGCACAAAACGCTCCGGGCTGAACGCCGATAAACTGTTCTCGCTCCATGTGAGAAACGACAACTCCCCGGCATCAATCGCAATCGGTGAGAACGCCCTCCGACTTGCTTCCGAGGCCGCCAACGGTGCCGACTGCACCATTGAACTCATTCAGCGTTTCGACATCAACACCGCCACCGGCATCATTAACACCATCCAGGAGCGCGACATCTCCGCTATTTTCCTCGGCATGCACCACAAGTCGACGCTCATCGACACCTTCCTCGGCCCGAAAATCGAACAGATTATCAACTCCACAAACCGCATGGTGGTGATTTCGCGCTGCTTTATCCCCATCAACACCATCACACGCATAGTGGTGTTTGTGCCCGACAAAGCGCAATATGAAACCGGCTTCTCGCAATGGGTGCTCGCTGTGGGCAACCTCGCCTCGGAACTCGGTTGCCGCATCATCTTCTGCGCCAACCTTGAGCAACAGCCGATCATCCGCGGCATCATCCGCGAAGCAACGCTCGGCCTGCGCCAGGAGTATCGCGATGTCATCGACCGCGACGACTTCATCCTGCTCGCCAACAGAGTGCTCGACGACGACCTCTTTGTGATTATCGGAGCACGCCCCAACTCAGTGTCACACGCAACGGAAATGGCCGAGATGCCCGTGTTGCTGCAACGCCACTTCACTCGCAACAACATCTGCCTCATCTTCCCCGAGCAATTTGGTGCCGAACCGAAGTTCACCTTCTCCGACCCGTTAGGCTCCGACATCGTCACCACAGCCTCTCCGCTCTGGCTCGCCTTCCGCAAACGCCTCCAAGACCTCAACCAAGCGAAGAAGCGCTTCACCCACCGCAACCGCCGCCGATAGCCACAGCTCGCACACAAGGCGACGCACCATCAACCGGAGCGCAATCAACCCACAATAAAACCCATAGGGCCAATTGGACCAAACCGGACCAATTGACCCTATGGGCTTTATGTTATGAGCTCTATGTTACAAACTTTTATGTTCAATCCTATCCCACCGGGCATGGAACCACGCCTTACTTATAGGAACCGCTCCTTACTTGTAGGAACCGCTCCTTACTTGTAGTTTTCGGCGATGTCGCGCACGGCACGGAAGATGCGATAGTCGGCCTCGGTGAGAGATTTGCCGCGACGTGCCATCATGCGGCTTGCAGTGTCGAAAAACTTCTCCATCGGCAGGTCGGTAAATCCGGCATGGCCACCCTCGCTAAACGAGGCGATAAAGTTACGCGGGAATCCCGAGCCATGAATATTCACACCCACGCCAACCACCGTACCGGTGTTAAACATGGTGTTGATGCCGGCCTTTGAGTGGTCGGCCATAATCAGGCCACAGAACTGCAACCCGGTGCGCAGGAAGCGGTGTGAAGGATAGTTCCACAACTTAATCTCCGTGTAGTCGTTCTTCAAGTTTGAAGCCACACAGCCGGCACCGAGGTTACACCACTCGCCGATAACGGCATTGCCGAGGAATCCGTCGTGAGCCTTATTCGAGAAGCCGAACATCACCACATTGTTGAGCTCGCCACCCACCTTACACCACGGGCCGAGTGTGGTGCCCGGATAGATGCGAGTGCCCATGTTTACTGTGCTGTGATTACACAGTGCGATAGGGCCACGAAGGCAACTGCCCTCCATGATGTCGACATGGCGGCCAATGTAGATAGGCCCGTGAGAGGCATTGAGCACAACGCCCTCAACCACTGCCCCACTTTCGATATATATCAACTCCGGATCACCGATAACAGTGTTGCTGCGGGGAATTGATTGCCCCTCGCGTCCATGAGTTATGATTTCAAAATCGGTTTCAATCTGCTGGCTATTGAGCAGGAAGATGTCGTAGACACGTGTCACCGTGTCGACCTTATCCTCAAACACCGCCACATTGTCGTGCTCCTTTTGGAACTTTTCGTAATCGTCCATGCTGCCACGCACGGCCAACAAGAAACGTTCGCCTTGGCGCGAGTCGGCCAACAGAGCCTCACCGGGGCGCAGAGCCATCACGCGGGTAGCCATCGGCTTTGTGGCAATCACGTGCGATGCCACAAACAAACTGTCGCCGGTGTCGTTCAGCGGGAATTTTTCTTGCAGATAGTCAACTGTGAGATACGAGAATGTTGAACCTTTGGCAAACACTTCCCATCTCTGTTTCATGGTGTAAATACCAACCAAAAAGTCGGCCACAGGCCTTGTGTAGCTCAGCGGCAACAAGTTTTCTCTAACCTCGGGTTGGTCGAAAAGAATGATATTGAGTTTTCCCTCTTTCATATCGGTCATGAGTTTTTATTTTATGAGCAAAAATAGTAATTTTGTAGCAAATAACAATAGTTGAAATGAAATATTCTCCAACACATATTGATGGAGTGTGGCTAATTGAGCCTCAAAAGTTCGGCGATGAGCGCGGCTACTTCATGGAATCGTTTAAGCTCGATGAATTTAGAGCCGCCACAGGCACTGACATTCAGTTTGTTCAGGACAACGAATCGCAATCGAGCCTCGGAGTGTTGCGCGGATTGCATTTTCAGCGCGGCAGTTTTTCGCAAGCCAAATTAGTGAGAGTGTCGTTGGGCCGAGTGCTCGATGTTGCCGTCGACCTCCGCTCCGGTTCGCCCACTTTCGGCAAATACATTGCCGCAGAGCTCAGTCAGGAGAACGGCCGGCAACTGTTCATCCCCCGTCATTTTGCCCACGGCTTTGTGGTGCTCAGCCCCACAGCACAATTCCAATATAAGGTCGACAACATCTACGCCCCGAAGGCTGAGGCAACGCTCAACTTCAACGACCCCGACATAGCCATCGAATGGCCGAAACTCCCGTCGGGCTACATCCTGTCGGCAAAAGACAGCCACAACGCACTCACCCTGGCCCAAGCCGCCGCGATTGTGGAGACCGACCCGGAATAACACCAATCAAACGAAATTCACATGACTTATCGAAAACTCACCCCCACAGAGATAGACGCACTGACCGCCAATGGGTGCCACAGCACCGACTGGTCGCGCATTGAGGTCACAACCTCGTTCCACCCCGAGTGTTTCCGCCGCGTTACATTCTCGGGCGACGTGAAACTCGGCACCACCGACACCACCATCAATCGCGATGGGGTCGTGCTCCTGCGCACAGGCATCTACGACGCCACGATTCACAACTGCACTGTGGGCAACGAAGTGTTAATACGCCGAGTGGGCAACTACATTGCCAACTACCGCATCTCCGACAACGTGGTGATTGAGAATGTGGGCACCATCGCCACCATCGGCGAAACCACCTTCGGCAACGGCGTGGAGGTGGCAGTGCTCAACGAAACCGGCGGGCGCGAGGTGCCCATCTACACCGGGCTGTCGTCGCACATCGCCTACATCATGGCCATGTATCGCCACGACAGCGCACTCATCGCCGCCCTGCGCCAACTGATTGCCGCCCGTGTGGAGAGCCGTCGCAGCGCCACAGGCGTCATCGAAAGTCATGCTACCATCACAAACACCGACACCATCACCAACGTGTGGGTGGGGGCCAGAGCTACAATCAAGGGCGCCACACGACTGAACAACGGCACCCTCGCCGCCGACCTCACCGACCCGGTGTTCATAGGCCACAACGTCATAGCCGACAGCTTCATCGCGGAGGCCGGAGCACGAGTTGACGATGGCGTGGCTATGGTTCACACATTCGTGGGGCAAGCCACACACCTCACACGCTACTTCTCGGCCCACGACTCACTTTTCTTTGCCAACTGCGCTTGCGAAAACGGTGAGGCTGCCGCCATCTTTGCCGGCCCCTACACCGTGACAATGCATAAATCGAGCCTGCTCATCGCCGGAATGTTCTCATTCCTCAACGCCGGCTCCGGCTCAAACCAGAGCAACCACATGTATAAGCTCGGCCCGATTCACCAAGGGGTGGCCGACCGCGGGTCGAAAACCGCCTCCGGCAGCTACATCCTTTGGCCGGCTCACATCGGCCCGTTCTCGCTGGTGATGGGGCATATCACATCGCACCCCGACACATCGCGCCTCCCCTTCTCCTACCTCATCGAGGAGAACGGCACCGCCAACATCGTGCCGGCAGTGAACCTCAAAAGCGTTGGCACCATCCGCGACGCCATGAAGTGGCCGAAGCGCGACAAACGTCGTACCACCAACAAACTCGACTGCCTCAACTTCTCACTCTTCAACCCCTACACAGCCGGGCGTATGCTCGCAGGCATCACCCTGCTCAACAACATTGAGGCAACAGCCAACAGCACAAACAACGCTACCATCGACTCCGGCAACGGCACAGCCGCCAACAACATTGCCGGCAATTTCACCTTCGAGGGGTTAGCACTCCGCCCGTCGGCACTCCGCAAAGGCCGCGACCTCTACCGCATGGCCCTCGACAAATATTTCGGCAACGCGCTCATCCAACGTCTCGATGGTGTGGACCTCTCATCGCTCGATGCCATTCACCATCGCCTACAACCAACAGCCACTGCCGGTGAAGGGGATTGGGTTGACCTCTCCGGCCTGCTCGCCCCGCAGAGCGAAATCACGGCACTTTGCCACGACATCACCACCGGAGCGATAGCAACCCTCAACGACGTTGACACTCGGCTCCACGCCATCGCCGACAACTTCACCGAATATGAATGGCGATGGGTTGCCGGAAACTTCAAGGCTTACTTCGGCAAAGAGTGCACCGCACTTACCCACACCGACCTTGCCGACATCATCCGCCGTTGGCATAGCCAAACCGTTGCCCTCGACAACATGCTCCTTGAGGATGCCCGCAAAGAGTTCTCCGAAGTGTCGCGCATCGGTTTCGGAATCGACGCGCCCGACACCACCGCCGACAGCGATTTCTCGCAGGTGCG
>CAZDIC010000036.1:7015-8540 GCA_964505395.1 uncultured Alistipes sp.
TTTTCGCAGGCCGTTAAACCTTTTATGCTCGTTATAGTCAAAGAATCAGATGATAATAAAGCAATAGATATATAACCTTCCTCCGCTCAGCTTCAAAACATCTCCGCAACTAACGGGAGTGAAGGTCTCATAGAACCAATCAACCGCCGGACCCTTGGGTAGAGTCCGGCGGCTTTTTTATTCTTTTCGCCAACGGCAGATGCTCGCTAACGGCAGTTACAATTACTTATCGTTAATATCAGTTGCAGTGGCTTGTCGCCAACGGCGGTTACAGATATTTGTCACAACCTGCGGTTACAGATACTTGTCGCCGAACGCTATGTGGGCATCGTTGACCATCTGCTTGATGCGTTGCTCCTCGGCCTTAGGGCACACCAACAACACATCACCGGCATCGGCCACGATATAGTCCTTCAAGCCGTCGACAACCACCAACTTATTGCCGTCAACAGCAAAGATGTTTCCGGTGGCATTATAGGCCAACACGTTGCAGTTTTGTGTAACATTGGCATCGCGGTTCTTCGGCGACATATCATAGAGGGCGCTCCATGTGCCAAGGTCATTCCAACCGAAGTTCACACACTCCACATACACATTCTTCGATTTTTCCATCACGGCAAAGTCGATTGAGATGCCCATGCACGCGGGGAATTTCTCGCGGATAAAGTCTCGTTCGGCATCGGTGCCGAAAGTCGCCTTGCCCGATTCAAACAGCTCGGAGAGGTCGGGGGCATGCAGTTTCAACTCCTCGATGATGGTGTGAGCACGCCACAAGAAGATGCCCGAATTCCAGAAAAATTCGCCCGAGGCCACCAACACTTCGGCAAGCTCCAACTTCGGTTTCTCGGTGAAAGTTTTCACCTTGTACACCTCGCCCGAAATTTCATGGCCAACCTGGATGTAGCCATAGCCGGTTTCGGGGCGTGTGGGTTTAATGCCGAGAGTGAGCAGAGCATCTGTTTTCTCCACAAACTCAAAGCCCTCGGTAATTGCTTTTTCAAACACCGATTCGCGAGTGATGAGGTGGTCGCTCGGAGCCACCATGATTGAAGCTTCGGGGTCCTTTGCAGCGATGTGGTAAGCAGCCCACGCGATACAAGGAGCTGTGTTGCGGCGTGCCGGTTCCAAAAGAATTTGGTCGTCGGCAAGTTCGGGCAACTGCTCCTTAACCAGCGGGGCATATTGCTCGTTGGTTACAATCAATATATGCTCTTTGGCAACTATAGGCAGGATGCGGTCGTAGCTCATCTGCAGGAGGCTTCGGCCTGTGCCCAAGAAATCGATAAACTGTTTTGGACGAGAAGTGCGGCTATACGGCCAAAAGCGGCTTCCAATGCCACCGCACATTATAACGCAATAACGATGATTATTTGTCATATCCTTATGTTTTTGTCACATGGTTTAGATAACCCTGTTTCCTATTCCGCTAAGTTAAACATTAATTTCCAATTCCCCAAATCAACTGTTGCAATTCGCCACAAAAAAAGGGAGTGCGTAATGAATAGCATAAATAAACGGATAAAAA
>CAZDIC010000036.1:8640-11261 GCA_964505395.1 uncultured Alistipes sp.
GTGAGCCACGTTTTCAACACCATGTTACGCTTTTGCCTCAACGGCAGTGTGCTCGATGGCGAGACCGCGTGTATAGTTTTTGATGTAGGCGTTGAAGCCTTCAACATCTTCGGCTACGGGTGCGATTTCAACACCGGTGCTACCCTGGAACACCTCTTTATCCAACCATTCGGGCAGTGTGCGGCCGTCGGGGTTGTTTACGAGGAATGAAGCCAACAGAGCGATGCCCCATGCGCCACCTTCTCCGGCGGTTTCCATCACCGAGATAGGGGTGTTAAGAGCAGCAGCGAGGATGCGCTGGCCCACTACCGGAGTCTTGAACAGACCTCCGTGGCCGGTCAGGCGGTCAACCTCAACCTTCTCTTCGTTGAACAGGATGTCGTTGCCGAGTTTCAACACAGCCACCGATGCATACAGGTTGGCACGCATGAAGTTGGCAAGGCTGAACTTGTCGGTTGCTGTGCGCACGAACATGGGACGGCCTTCGGCCAATCCGGCAACAGGTTCGCCCGAGAAGTAGTTGTATGACAGCAAACCACCGCAGTCGGCATCGCCGGTGAGAGCGGCATTGTAGAGTTTGCCAAACAGCTCATTCATGTCGACCTTCATGCCGAGCAACTGCTGATATTCCTTAAAGATGTTTACCCATGCATTAAGGTCGGATGTGCAGTTGTTGCAGTGAACCATAGCCACGGGAGCACCGTCGGGGGTGGTCACCATGTCGATAGCTTCGTAAGGCTTCGAGAGGGCTTTCTCGAGCACAATCATCGAGAACGACGATGTGCCGGCCGACACGTTACCGGTGCGTTTCAACACGGCATTGGTGGCAACCATGCCGGTGCCTGCGTCGCCTTCCGGCGGGCAGAAAGGCGCTCCGGCAGCCAGTTGGCCCGAGATGTCGAGGCGCGCTGCGCCCTCGGCGGTGAGGCATCCGGCGTTTTCTCCGGCAACCAACACCTTCGGCAGGATGTCGCCGAGAGTGTAGTTCAAGCCCTTATCGGCAAGAATCTTGTTGAACTTCTCAACCATTTCGGCCGAGTAGTTGCAAGTGTCGGAATCAACGGGAATCATGCCCGAAGCGTCGCCCACACCGAGCACTTTCTCGCCGGTGAGCTGCCAGTGGATATAACCTGCCAAGGTGGTCAGGAATGTGATATCCTTCACATGGGGTTCGTTGTCGAGAATTGCCTGATAGAGGTGAGAGATGCTCCAACGCAAGGGGATGTTAAACACAAACAGTTCCGACAGCTCGGCGGCTGCACGGCCGGTGTTTGTGTTACGCCATGTGCGGAACGGCACCAAGATGTCGCCGGCAGCGTTAAACGGCATATAGCCGTGCATCATTGCGCTGATGCCGATGCCTGCGAGGTGGTGGATGGCGATGCCATATTGAGCCTTAACATCTTTCAAAAGGTCGGCATAGCAATCTTGCAAGCCGGCCCAAATTGCGTCGATGCTATAGGTCCACAGCCCGTCGACGAGCTGGTTTTCCCACTCATGGGCGCCTTGTGCAATCGGGCGGTTTTCACCGTCGACCAACACAGCTTTGATGCGGGTAGAGCCAAACTCGATGCCGAGAATGGCGTTACCCTTTTCTATAGTGCTTTTAGCGTCGAAATTCATAGCTTATGCGGCTTAGAGATAGAGCGACTTGTTGAGCATGTAGTAAACCTCGTTCCAACGCATTTCGTTCTTGAAGTTTGCGATGGTGGTGTCGGCATTGATGTGAAGCATTTCGATGCCTGCGATTTCTGCATAGTCTTCCCAGTATTCGGGAGTCAAATCGTAAGAGAAGCAAGAGTGGTGTGTGCCACCTGCGAGAATCCAAGCGCCGGCGCCAACTTCGAAGTCGGGTTGCGGAATCCACAAAGCCGATGCAACGGGGAGTTTGGGCAGGGGTTTCGACTTGATGCACTTAACGTCGTTAACGATCAAGCGGAAGCGGTTACCGAGGTCAACCACAGTGGCTGTAACACCGTTGTCGGGTTTCGAAGTGAACACCAAACGAGCGGTAGCGCTCTTGCGGATACCGATGCCGAGGAAGTGAACTTCCAAGCGGGGACGTTCTTCGGCAATCAACGGGCAAACTTCGAGCATGTGAGCCTGGAGGATTGAGCTGTTCTTGCCGTCGAAGTTGAGGGTGTAGTCTTCGAGGAATGAGCAACCCTTCGGCAGGCCTTGCGACATGAACCATACGGTGCGGTAGAGGGCAGCTGATTTCCAGTCGCCTTCAGCGCCGAAACCGTAACCTTCAGCCATCAAGCGCTGAGAAGCGAGGCCGGGGATTTGGTCGAAACCAACGAATTTCGGGTCGTTGATATCTTGTGTACCGAGGTCGTCGAAGTTGGTTGTGAAACCTTTGGCGCCCTTTTCGGTGAGGATAGAACGGAGAGCCAATTCAGCCTTGGCAGCGTTCCAAATCTTCTGATAGCCTTCGGTCGACTTGTCTTCGAGGTCGGCGGTGTGAGCATATTCCTTGAAGTAGGTTGCAACCAATGCATCAACATCGGCGTCGGCAACTTTCTTGAAGTGCTCCATGAGTTCGCTAACCGGAGTGTAGTCAACGTGGTAGCCGAGGCGGATTTCAGCCTCAACCTTGTCGCCATCGGTAACGGCAACAT